>CANIFK010000272.1 GCA_947466555.1 Acidobacteriota bacterium
CACTCTGGCGTTTCTGGTACTTGCGTTTGTCGTTGGAATACCGGATCAACTGTTACTGAGGTACGTGCAGGCGCGAAGCGGTCTGCCTCCTTCGGCCCGCCGATCGCCGAGTCTGCCCACTTGGCGATCGCCTCCCGTTCGGCGGCGGTGAGCTTGGCCTCGGCGTGCATCCAGTCATACCCGTAGAGCGGCATCGACTTATCCAGCACCGCCTTGCCAATATCCTCCAACTGGCTCCAGTCGGAAAACTTCGTCTCGCCCGGCTTCAGCCACTCCGAGAGATTCAGATGCTTGCGGCCATCGACCACGTGTTTCCGGACGGGCCACGAGATGGGGGCGATATCGGCGTACCAGGGCCACTTGGTTTCGTTGGAGTGGCAATCGGCGCAGGCGCGTTGAAGGACAGCCTCGACATCGGGCGGCGGCTTCATGACCATGGCAAAGGTACGTGCCGGGTCAATCGGAGGATTTGTTTTCGCAGGGGCAGGGAAGAACTGAATCACTATGGCGACAACCGGAATCGCCAGGAGAAGTTTCTTTTTCATAGGCACCAAAAGGAAAAGGGCAGGCCGGTTGGCCTGCCCTTTCCATTGTACGTTCCCGTGCAGTCTAGAAGAAGTACTTCAGACCGAACTGGATGTTGCGCGGAGCCTGGACCTGGCTGCCGATGACACCGAAGGTGGCCGGCGAACCAACGTTGGCGCCCGGAGGAGCCCACGACACGTTGTTGAACGTGTTGAAGAGTTCCATGCGGAAGTCCAGGTAGTTCTTCTCGGAAACGCTGAAGCGCTTGCCGATGGACATGTCGGAGCTGAAGTAGCCGGGGCCACGTTCGGTGCCGATGCCAGAGTTGCCGAAGGAGCCGTTGCCGGGCTGACCGTAGGCGCAGGAGCCGTTGTCGACGCCGGCGGCGCAGAAGACGGCGCCACGAGCGGCCGAATCGGTCGGGAGACCGAACCAGTTGTCGACATTGACACCGCTCTGATTGACGGTGAGCGTGCGGTAGCGGTTCGCACGGACGTTACCGCGAACGGCCTGACCGGTGAGGTCATTGGCGCGAACGGTGATCGGCAGGCCAGTGCGGGCGGCCACGGAGTAGTTGACGTTCCAGCCACCAGCGATGAGGTCAGCAGCCTTGCTCATGCCGGAGCCGAACTTCTTGCCCTTGCCGACCGGGACGAACCAGGAACCGGCGATGGTGAAGTTGGAGCGAACGTCGAAGAACGCCGGGCCACGGTTGGCCTTGCGGTCGTAGGCGTTCTGCCAGTAGGCGCCTTCACCGGAGGTCAGACCGGAGCCGTAGTAGCCCAGGTTGTCGGTAAGCGTCTTGCCAAGGGTGTAGGCGGCCAGGAAGTCAAAGCCGGCGGCGAACTTGCGGCGGCCAACAACCTGCAACGAGTGGTAGTCCATGGTGGCGGACGATTCGGTGCGGGCGATGTTGCCAACGTTCGGCAGGACATTGATGAGCGGACGGCGGAGATTGATGTTCGTCCAGGAGGCGAACGGACCAACGCCGGGGAGGGGCTGATTGGCTTCAACCGGGGCGACCAGGTGGGTGCCCTTCTGTCCGACGTAGCCAGCCTGGATGGAGGTGGAGTTGTCGAACTGATATTCGGTGGTGAAGTTGATCTGGCCGGTGGTCTGGGGCCGGAGGTTCAGGTCCCAGGCGCGTCCCTGAAGCTGCGGCGTGGTGCCGGCAGCGGCGGGGCGGGGCATGTCGAACGAGATGTTCGAAGTAACGACGTCGGAGAAGCCGGTACGGATGGAGCCCGGGGTGCGGGGATCATACGTGAAGTCGGTTTCCACGAAGAAGGGCGGGTTCAGAGGCAGACGGAGGTTGGCGCCGGTGCCTTCCATGAAGCTCTGATAGGCATAACCGCCGCGGACGACCAGCTTGTTCTTGAACTGTTCGGGCGTCCAGGCAAAGCCGATGCGCGGCATGAACTGCTTCTTATAGGGATTGTAGAGTGCGTTCCCGTAGGAGCCGCCGGTCTTGATGAGGGCACCGGTAAAGGTGTTCAGGTTGATCTGGCGGTTGTCCTTCTCATAGATCGGCTGCATATATTCCCAGCGCATGCCGATGTTGAGCGTGAAGTTGCGGGCAACTTTGAAGTCGTCCTGGATGAAGAGGGCGGAGCGCCAGAAGCGGTGGCCCCAGGGATCGGCGACCGCGCCACGGCCCTTGCCGTTGAGCGAGTCGGTGAGGAAGTCGGCGAAGTCCAGACCGGTGTAGGTGCCGGTGTAGCGGAACAGGCCGAGCGCGCCGTTGTTGCCGGCGTAGTAGCGGTCCTGGTTGTACTTCATCAACTGCGTACCCATCTTCAGGAGGTGCTTGCCCTTCTGCCAGGTGAGGTTGTCGTAGATGATGTACTTCTTGTCGACCGTGTTCGAGATCGAGGCGCCAGAGCCGATACCGGAGAGGCCGGAACCGAGGCCAACGCTGCTCAACCCAGCGATGGGCTGGCCACCGGGGATGCCGAACTTGGAGTTACCATCGGCGCCGAGCTGACCGGACCAGTCGAGGACGAGATCGTCGATCTGGATACGGGAGAACGAGAAGCGGGCTTCGTTGACGATGGCATTGGAAACCGTGCGGTTCCAGTTGCCGACCCACGAGGTGGTGGGACCGGACTGACCGCTGGTCATGAAGACCGGCAGGGCAGCGCGCGAACCGAGCGACTCATACCGGCCGATGGACCAGCGGGCCATAAAGGCGTCTTTGTCGGTCGGACGGAAGTCCACCTTGGCGTCGGCCTGGTGGTTGTTGGTCTGCGAAGCCGTCGAAGAGGCGTAGTTGCCGGAGATGCCCAGCGGGCCGGTGCCTGCCTGGGTGGGCAGCGGATAGAGCGAGGGGTTCGAGAACAGGTAGCGGGCCACCGGGCTGAACCGCGAAACCGGGATCTGCTTGCCGGCGAACGGCTGGCCGTTGGTCGGATCGACGATCGAGGCGTTCGGGAACTGGCTCAGGTCGCCATTGCGCCAGGACTGCGGAGCCACGCTGGCCGTCGCCGGACCGTCGTTGCGCTGCAGGGTGCCTTCATAATCAACGAAGAAGAACAGCTTGTTCTTGACGATGGGGCCGCCCAGGGTGCCGCCGAAAATATTGCGCTTGAAACCGGCGCGGGTGGCGGTTGAAACGGTGCGGTTCCGGAAGTATCCATTGGCGTTGAGCACCTTGTTCTGCAGGAACTCAAACACGTTCCCGTGGAACTGGTTGGTGCCGCTCTTGATGGACATCATGACGGTCGCGCCGCCGGAGTTGCCGTAGTCGGCCGCGGCGTTGCCGGTGAGGACTTTCACTTCTTCGAGCGCGTCGACGTTGGGCGAGTAGCCCACGCGGTTGTCGATCGAATCGTTCACGTCCACGCCGTCAAGCATGAAGTTGTTGGTCTGTTCGCGGTTGCCGTTGACGTAGGGGCGCGCGCCGAAACGGCTCGCCATGGCGTCGGGCTGGGGCGAAACAGCGCCCGGGATGAGTAGCGTCAGCGACACGAAGTTGCGGCCCTTGAGCGGCAATTCGGTCAGCTGTTTGGATTGCAGGGATTCACCGGTCTGGGTCGACTCGGTCTGCAGCACCGGCGCCGCCGTCGTCACTTCGACCGACTGGCTGGTTTCGCCGACTTCCAACTTGAAGTCAACGCGCGCGGTCTGGTTCACCTGCAAGGCGAACGGGCCCGTGTTGGACTTCTTAAAGCCCTTCACTTCCGCCGTCATGCTGTAGTTGCCGACAGGCAGGAAAAGCAGGTTGTAGACGCCCGCGTCATTGCTCTGCGCGGAGTACGTCACGTTTGTGCCGGTATTGGTAGCCGTCACTTTGGCGTTCGGAACTACGGCGCCGGATTGGTCGGAGAGCGTTCCAGTGAACGCACCGGTAATGGTTTGCGCAGCGGCCGTAACGGCCAGCATCGCGGTGATGATAGTAAGTAGATTCAGTTTTCTCATAGGGTAAGAGACACCTGTGCACCTTTATTCTATGCACGGGGGGTATGCACTGCAAGCGCTATCTGCTTGATTTTAATGGAGTTAATATATAGGTTTTGGAAGGCGGATCTATGAAAAAACGGATCTGTAACAAACAAAAGGAGATGCGCGGGTCCGGATTACAGGAGCGCGGTGTCAATTGGGTCATTTGACCCAGTCGCTTCTAAGGCTTCTTTTTTGCCTGATCCATCCAACCACCGGCGCAACTCGTCCCGGGATCCACCGAAGTAACTCCGCACAAACTCTTCGACGGCGACCGTCCGCAACTCTTCCGGGTCATGTGCGGGCGCGTAAACAAAGCTCCGCCCCTGTTTGCGCCGCTGTAACTGGCCACGCCGTACCAGGCGTTCCAACAGCGTCATCACGGTCGTGTAGGCAAACGTATGCCGCGGCGCCAGCGCCGCCGCCACGTCCCGCACAGTGCCTTCGCCGCGTGTCCACAGCACGCCCAGGCAGGCCATCTCCAACGGCGGGGGAAGCGGAGATGAACCTGCCCGTCGTGCCATAGTCTTATTTCTCGTCGCCCAGGGCTGAGATCAGTTTATCCCCGAACAGCGAACCGGTCGTCGGCACCCCGGACTTGCCCGTCTTTGCGGGCGCCGGCTTCGGTGCCGGCGGGACAACTTGCTCCTCCGCCAGGAACCGGTCTTTCTTCAACAGGCTCCGCTCCAGCGACGGTGCGTACCCAGTGAAGTTCCCCTCCAACATCGCATCCCGCGCCACGATCGTCCGCACCGTCTCCATCTTCGAATCCAGATTGTCCAGATGGTGCAGCAGCATCGCTTCCAGGAAACACGGCACCTTCGGCGACCCGTATTCCAACTCGCCGTGATGGCTCGCCACCAGGTGCTCCACCAGCAGCTTCATCTTCGGCGGGAACCCGGGAATCTGCCGCGCCTTTTCGTCAATCATCCGCAGCGCGATCACGATATGGCCGATCAACTGCCCTTCGTCCGAATACCCAAAGCCCCGGTCGTAGGTCAGTTCATAAATCTTGCCGATATCGTGCAGCACCACGCCGGTCAGCAGCAGATCTTCATCCACCTCGGGATAATGCCGCGCCGTAAACCGGGCCAGCGTCATCAGCGACAACACGTGTTCAATCAACCCGCCAATCCAGGCATGGTGGATCGACTTCGCCGCCGGGGCCGTCTTATAACGGCGCGCAATCTCCGGGTCGGCGAAGAAGGCCTCCAATAGCGCCTTCAAATGCGGATTCCGCATCGTCTCGATGTAGCCCATCAATTCGGCATACATCTCGTCGCGATCGCGCTTGGAAGCGGGGAAGTAGTCCGCCGGTTCAATCTCCCGCTCATCGGCGCGCTGCAGCCGGTCTACGCGCAACTGCAGCTTGTTCTGGTAGACCGTCGCCTGGCCGCGAATCTTGACGTAGTCGTTGCGTTCAAAGGTGTCGACAATGTCGGCCACCCCATCCCACATCTTGGCGTCGATGTCGCCGGTCTTGTCGCCAAGGACCAGAGACAGATACGGTTCGCCCGTCTTTTTCTGACGGACATCTTTGTTCAAAACCAGGAAGGTGGTCTGGACCTGCTGGTTGGGTTCGAGTGCGTTCGCGAATATTTTCATCCGATGGGATCGGATTTCAGGTTAGCAGGCTAGGACTTCGAAGTGGAGATGTTGCCCGTGGAGGTTCCAGGAACCGGGACGAACAGCAGCTTCTTCCGGCGCTTCTGGCTGGCCACTTCGGCGCGCGTCACGGTCTCCGGCTTCAACTGCGCCGGGTCGCTCCACTTCGTCGATTTGCCGGCCGCCGCGGCGCTGTCCACATACCCGTCGCGAATTTCCAAAAACGCTTCGCTCCGCAGTTTGGTCAAGTATTCGCGCACCGCCGGCTGCATGCGAGGTTCGAACAACTTGTTCATCACTTCGCCTTCCACTTCCTCAAACGCCGCCAACCCCGCCTGGTGCTGTTCTTCCACCTTCAAAATCAGCCAGCCGTTCGGGAACTGCACCGGATCCAATACGTCGTTCCGCTTCGCTGCCCAAACTTTCTCTTCCAGCTCCTTGCGCAACTCGCCCTTTTTCGACGGAGGCAGTTCGCCTTCGTTCTTGGCCGAATCGGCGTCGGAGTTGTCGCGCGCCAGATCGTTGAACTTCTCGCCTTTGCGCGCCCGGGCCACCAGGTCTTTGGCCTTCTTCTCCACAGCCGCTTTTTCGGCGTCCGACTTGCCGTCGATCGACAGGAAAATCTCGCGCAGGAAGATGCGTTCCTCGCGCTGAAACTCTTCCTTGTGCTCGTCGTAGTACTTGCGGACTTCCGCTTTCGGAATGACGATCTTCGAGCTCACTTCCTGCCCGATCACCCGCCGCGTCAACATGCTGTTCTTGATTTCGGCCCGGTAGTCCTCGTAGGTCATGCCGGTGTTTTCTTTGATGTAGGCCTGGAACTTGTCGGCATCGACAATCTTCGACTGCCGCTGCAGATTGGCGACGTACTTGGTGACTTCCGAGTCCAGGTTGATGCTCAGGTCGCGGCCCTTCTGCGCCAGCAACATGGAGTCGATCTTCTCGCGCAGAAAATCCTTCTCCCGTTCCTTCAACGCGGCTTCGATCTCCGCCGGGTTCGCTCCCCGCTGCTTCATCTCGTCCATCATGTTCTTCTTCAACCGCAGAAGTTCCGAACGAGTGATGATCTCGCCATTCACCTTCGCCACAATCTGTTCGATGACGATGGGTTCAGCGGCGGTCAACAGGGTGCCGGCGGCTACACAGAGCAAAAGGACGCGATGCGACATATCTTCTCCTATATTACCCTTTGCAAGCCCCTGGCCAAAACCGGGAATCAAAGGGTTACGCGTGTTGCCGGTGTGCCGCCCGGTAGACGCTGTATCCCGGTGGGCGTCATCGGCCCCGGTTCCAGCCGCCGCAGGCACTCCTGCAAGTGCCGCAACATGGCCTCCGGCTTGCTCACCGGCCACGGGTCGGCCGGCAGTCGCAGCACCCCGGCCGGCGTAAACTGGCACCCCTGCGTCCCCGCCACCAGCGCCATCAGATTCTCCGGAC
>CANIFK010000273.1 GCA_947466555.1 Acidobacteriota bacterium
CTCCCAAGGAAACATTCAACGTCGTGTTGATGCTCAACCTCATAGAACACGTTGACAATCCTGGCGAGTTATTGCAGAAAGCACACGATCTCCTGGCCCCGGATGGGATTGTCATTATCAAAACGCCGAATACGGATAGCCTTGACGCTCGACTGTTCCGCAATCGGAATTGGGGTGGCTTTCACTGCCCGCGCCACTGGGTCTTGTTCAATCGCGAAAACTTCTCGGCACTGGCCGCCCGGTCCGGCTTCGATATTCACGATTTTCGCTACACTCAGGGCGCACCATTCTGGACCAGTAGCATGCTGATGGAGTTGGGGAACATGGGGTTGGTTTCGCTTTCTCCGGAGAGTCCGACAACTTCGCATCCCCTGTTTCCGTTTATCAGCGTACCTTTTGCAGCGTTTGACTTCCTGCGGGTCATTTGGGCGAAGACGTCTCAAATGCAGGTAATTCTTAAACGACGGTGATAGGGCGCTCTGGAATTCGGATTTCTGGTCATCTGTCGAATTGAAAGGTTCTCGGGCCCGGACAGGTTGGGGCGATGATGGCGCGATTTAGTGCAAGTATAGTTGCACTAAATCGATTGTTTAGTTTGTTTTGTGGGTTTTGAGGGGCCGTTTCGGCTTTAGTGAGGGAGTTTTCGGGTTCCGGCTCCTTGCTGTGGTCTTGGGGAAGGGTGGCGAAAAGACGCGAACCGCAGAGGCTTGGGAGCGCTCTGCGGTTCGCGGTTGATGCTGCTGTTTTGAGAGGGACGGGCTATTCGTGTTTGTCTTTGGACTCCTTGGGGTGGATGGTGATGTTGCCGCCGCCGAGGGGTTGGGGGTTGGCGGCGTCGAAGGTGTCGGGGGCGGTGGGGACGTTGTCGTAGATCAGCGTCTGGGGAGTGGTGGCGGTGGCGTTTTTCCAGATCTTGATCCGGAACTTGTCGACCGCGCCGGGGCCGGTGATCTTGCCGTCCACTACCGAGAGCAGGTAGGTATAGCCAGACACGCCGTTCAGCTTGCCCGCTCCTTTTGCCTGCGCGCGGGCGCCGGCGATGATCAGCCATTCGTGCGACGTGCCGCGGAAACGGAGATTGCCGGATTGGAAGTCCAACTCGCTATCGTCGTCATCGTCGTCGTCCGATTCGTTGCCTTCGTTCTTGATCTCGAAGGAGAAGTTGGCTCGGCCGGTGGGGCCCTGGATCCAACCGCCGCCCGTTAGGAAACCGGCGTTGGGGTCGGAGACTACGACGGAGGCGAAGGTCGTGGACACGGAGGCTCCGTCGTCGTCGCTGGCGGTGATGGTGACGGTGTAGACACCGGCGATGGCGTAGGTGTGGGCCGCGGAACAGGCTCCGGTGGCGGCTGGTTTTACTGTGTCCGCTGTGCCATCGGCCCATTGGAAGCGGCAGGTGATGGGGTCCAGAACGCCGGGGTCGGCGACGGGGGCGGCGATGGTGACGGAGGCTCCTTTGGCTACGGGCGCGGATGGGCCAGTGGCGGATCCTAGCACGGGAGGGAGGTTGGCGATGGCGACTTGAAAGGTCACCGTGGTGATGCCACCGCGGCCGTCATTGGCGGTGATGGTGACGAATTGGGCCGAAGGGCCTTCGACGGCCGGGCCGGTCCAGGACCAGTTGGCGGGGCCGGTTTTGAGGACGGTTCCGGAGGAGGCCGAGAGGGTGACGGTGTCGCCATCGAGATCGGCGAAGGCGCCGGTGTTGGCGGCGATTGTCCCTTCATTGGCGGCGACGGTGGCGGCGGTGGCCGAGATGGCCGGCACGTTGTTCGGCGGCCCGAACTGCTTGATGAACACGTCGGCCTTGCCGGACTGGGTCTGGCCGAGGAAGGCCGACTGGGTGTAGCCGGTGGCGACGATGAGGCCGTTGGCGTTGGCGGCTCCGGCAAACGTCAGGTCGGTATTCGGGGTGACATGGACGAAGGAGCCGAGCAGTGTGCCGCTGGGGCTGTAGCGGAAGATGGCCGTGTCGGAGACGTTGGTGCTGCCGAGGGAGCCGATGACGGAGATGTTGGAGGCGGCGTCGACGGCGACGCCGACGGAGCGGTCGTCCCCCGTGCCGCCGAACTGGCGAGCCCAGAGAAGAGAGCCGGCGCTGGAAAGTTTGGCGAGAGAGAGGTCAAAGAAACCACCCGCGGGGAGTTGGCCGGGGTAGACGCCGGAGTTGTAGCCGGCGGCGTAGATGGAGCCATCGGGGGCGACCGTAACCTTTCCGAGGCTCGCCAGTTGTCCGGCGCCGATGCCGATTTGCGAGACCCAGGTGACGTTGCCGCCAGCGTCGAGGCGAGCGACGAAGCCATCGCCGTTGCCGAACTTGACCTGGCCGGGGAAGGTGCCGCCATTGGTTTGGCCGGCGACGACGATGCCGGCGGTGGTGTCGAGGGCGATACCGAAGCCATAGTCGGCGGAGGCGGGTCCGAACTGCCGGGTCCAGATCTCGGTGCCGGCGGCTGAGACCTTGCGCACAAAGGCATCGGCGTTGCCGGCGTTGATTTGTCCTGGGAATGGCAGAGTGGTGTTTCCGGTGAGATAGACATCGCCGGCCGGGTCGACGACGAGTCCACTGATTTGCAGGAAGGCGGAGGCGGCGGAGCCGAACTGACGGGTCCAGAGTTCGTTGCCGGCGGCGTCGAACTTCTTCAGGAAGCCGTCGAGGGAGCTGGTGCGGGTGGCGCCGGGGAGCACACCGCCGGTGGTGCCGGCGACGTAGACGTTGCCGGCGGCGTCGGCCCCGACGGCGGTGGCGTTGTCCGTGGAATCGGTACCGAACTGGCGAACCCAAAGCAGATTGCCGATGAGATCGTGGGCAGTGAGGACAGCATCGGCATTGCCGAAGTTGGTGCTGGCGGGCATGGCGCCATCGGTTTGACCGGCGGTAAAGATGCGGGTGGCGGTGACATGGACGGCGGAGCCGTAACTGGAGGCTGGGCCGGAGCCGCCGAACTGATCGGTCCAGGCTTCGACGCCGGCGAGGGAGTATTTGCGGACGAAAACATCGCCGAGACCACCGGGCGATTCTCCGGGCAGAACACCGCCGGTGAGGCCGGCAAGGAAGAGGGAGGAGCCATTGGTGGAGACGGCGGCAGCGCTATCGCTTTCGACGGTACCAAAGAGATCGGTCCATTGCTCCACGCTGGCGTTGTTGTAACGGCGGATGTAGGCGTCGTTGCCGCCGGTGCTGGTTTGGCCGGAGAGAGCGAACTGTGTGACGCCGACGATGGAAAAGCCGGTGGCATCGGCGGCGACACCGGTGATTTCGGCACCGAAGCCGATGGTATTGACGGGCACGCCGGCGGAGGTGAACTGGCGTAAATGGCGGAGGGCTCCGTTTAGGACGGCGAAGATGGGGCCGGCGGGGGAGATGGCGAGATCGACGCAGCGTTCACTACCGGAGCCGCCGAACTGGGCGGTCCATTGGGGGACGCCGGCAGAGTCAAGTTTCATGAGAAAGCCATCGCCGGCGCCGAGGGCGGGTTGTCCGTTGAGGGAGCCTTCGACACCGCCGCAGGCGACGATGAAGCCGTTGGCATCGATGGCGATGCCGTTGCCCTCATCGAACCCGGCGGTACCGAATTGTTTGAGCCAGAGCTGGTTGCCGGCGGCATCGTAGCGGGTGATGAAGGCGTCACTGAAGCCGGCCAGTGTGAAAGAGGGAAAGCTGCCGCGGGTGGAGCCGGCGAAGGCGATGTTGCCGGCGGCGTCGACGGCGACTTTGCCGCCCAGTTCGCGATTGACGGTGCCGAACTGGCGGGTCCAACTGAGGGCGCCGGCGGGATCGTATTTGCGGAGGTAGGCGTCGCAATCGCCGGCCAAGGGCTGGCCGGGGAGAGCGCCGCAGACGGAGCCGGCGACGATGATGTTGCCGGAGGCATCGATGGCGAGGCCGGTGACGAAGTCGTCGCCGACGGTGCCGAACTGGCGGCTCCAGAGGAGGTTGCCGGAATCGTCATAGGCGCGGACGAAGACGTCGCTGGCGCCGGCGTTGGTTTCGCCGGGGAGTGCGCCGAAGGTGCGACCGCCGACGAGGTGGACGCTGCCGCGGGAGGCGGTGACGGCGGGGAGATCGCTGGCGGCGCCGTTGGCTGGTCCGAACTGGCGGACCAATTGGAATTGATGGGGTTGGGCGAAGGCGGCGAGGGCGAGCAAGAGCAGTGATCCGAGTCTCATGGGGTCTACTATGGAGCGGGACGGGTTTGCGGATGTAAGGAAAAGGTAAGGAAATGGTAAGGACTGGGGAAGATCGCCTAGACTACGGAGTGGAATGCAAAAGGGGTTTACACGACGGCCGCGGCCGGACGCGCCGGGGACGGCGGGGCCGAACTACATTACGCCGGGCGGGTTGCAGCGGCTGAAGGACGAGGTGAAGTTTCTGCTGACGCGGGAGCGTCCGGCGGTGACGGAGGTGGTGACGTGGGCGGCGAGTAATGGCGACCGGAGTGAGAACGCGGACTATCAATATGGGAAGCGGCGGCTGCGGCAGATTGATTCGCGGTTGCGGTTTTTGATGAAGCGGATTGAGGCGGCGAAGGTGGTGGATCCGGAGGCGCCACGGCGGGGGGAGGCGGCCGAGCGGGTGTATTTCGGGGCGACGGTGCGGTATGCGGATGAGGCGGGTGCGGAGCACGTGGTTTGCATTGTGGGGGCGGACGAGGTGGACCTGGCGCGGCGGCATGTGAGCTGGACGTCGCCGTTGGGGCGGGCGTTGATGAAGGCGACGGAGGGGGACACGGTGGTGCTGCAGGCGCCGGGGGGGACGTCGACGTTGGAAGTGATTGAGATTAGTTATGAACGGATTGAGGTGGAGCCGTTCCGGGAGCCGGCGGGGGCGGAGGCGAAGAAGAGGGAGAGTTAGGGCCGGACGGCAAGCGGCTGGCTGTGTGTCCGGTGACCGGTGACGCCCGGCGGTCACTTGACGTGCCGGCGCGACGGGGAGGGCGAGAGGGGAAGCCTTTCCCGAGGCGCGGAATCCCTGGAGAGATGTCCAGGGAAGTGTGGACGCGGATGCGACACCGGGCCGGGTCTGGACCTAGACTCTTCGACCCATCAGCAACCAAACGACAAGAACCACCAGCAAAAGACCGCCGATGCCACCTCCCACCGCCGGCCCGCCATAGTAGTAACCGCCGCCTCCGCCGAATACCAACAGAAGCAATAAAACGATCAGAATCATATTCATGCAGCACACTCCAATTTGTTTCGCGAGCTAATGCTCGCTGCCTATTGGTATGCACGCGGCGGGCCAGTCGGGAGCGGATTGCGGTGGAGCCGTTCGATGTGGCGGGGCTTACTTCATTAGCCAGATGTTGGAAGTTTCCTCGAGGACGGAGTAGACGATGCGGTCGCGGGCGATACCGCGGTCGGGCATGGCGTCGGTGGTGATGAGCTTGCCATCGCCGTGGACGTGGGCGACGACGGAGCGTTCGCCGATGAGTTTGCCGGCGACGGGGTCGAAGCGTTGGCGCCAGATGCAGCGGAAGGCTCCGTGTTTGTCGTCGAAGTAGATCCACTCTCCGTTGGGGGACCAGAGGGGCGTGAGGCCGGTGCCGAGATCGATCCAACGGGCGCGGGGCAGACGCGCGGCAGGCTGGAAGGGCGCGACGTAGATGCGATGTTCGGGATCTCCCTTTTTGGCGCCCATGAACGCGATCCAGCGATTGGAGGGGTGGAGGCTGGCCTGGGCGATGCGGGTGAAGGCCGCGTCGTAGACCGGCTCGGTTGCGGGGCCGCCTGTGACGCCGCGGTACTGGATGTGATCGGGCGACATGGCGTAAAGGAAAGAGCGGCCGTCGGCGGATTCATCCATGAACTCACAGTCGTCGCAGATGGTGGTTTCGGCGCGGCTGGCGAGGTCCATACGGCGGACGAAATGTTTGGGGCCGGGCGGGCGGTGGACGTAGATGATGGACTTGCCGTCGCGGCTGAGGCGGGGGAAGGTGTCGCTGTCCTGGGGGGTGGCGGTGAGTTGGCTTTCCTGACTGGTGGCGCGATTGAAGAGATAGAGATCGGGCCGTTCGGCATCGCGCCAGGAGGAGTAGGCGACCTGGGCGCCGTCGGCGGAGACGCTGACGAACTGGGTGGAGAATTTCGATTTTGTGAGGCGGCTGGGTTCGCCGGTGACGGCGCCGGAGTTGGGATCGATGGGGAGTTCGAACACCGAGATGAGGCGGGTTCGGACGGTGGTGGCGATGCGGCCGTCGGAGGCGGCGGAGGGGTCGCGGACATGGTCGCTCATCATCGTTAAGCGCTCGGGCGGCTGGATGAGCTGCCAGTCCGGGGTGAAGCGGAGACGCCAGAGATTGGCGCTATCGCGGGAGCGGACGGTGAAGACGACGGCGTGGTCTTCGACGTAGGCGGGGGTCCATTGGGCCCAGACGGGGGAGAAGTCGTTGGGCCGCTGACGGAGCATGTCGAAGACGCCGAGGGGGCGGGCCCAGCTGCCGTCTTTGGGCGCGAGCCACCAATCGAGTTTGCCCTTGGCGTCTTTGCCGGTGAGGATGAGCAGGTCGCTCGTGGCCCAGACGGGGTTGCCGGCCTGGAGTTCGGGGCGGAGCGGGCGGGGTTCGCCGCCGGCGGTGGGGACGATCCAGGTGCTCCAGCCGCCGGAGCCGATGTTGTCGGAACGGAGGGAGCCGGCGCCGGACTTTTCCACTTTCAGATAGGCGACGGATTCGCCATCGGGAGAGAAGCGCGGGCGGGCGCCGTCTTTTGCGAGGAGTTTGGCCTCGCCACCGAGAACGGGGACGAGATAGAGGCCGGGAGGGTCACGGTAGGATTCGAAGGCGATCTGGTCGCCTTTGGGGGAGATGACGGGGTAGACGTCGCGGGCGGGATGGTCGGTGAGGCGGATGGCTTTGCGGCCGGCGATGGGTTGGAAGTAGATGTCGAGATTGTCGAGATCGGCACGGTTGCTGGCGTAGGCGAGCATTTTGCCATCGGGCGAAATGTCGGGCCAGCCGGTGGAACCGGAATCATCGGTAAGGCGGGTGAGGCTGACGAGA
>CANIFK010000274.1 GCA_947466555.1 Acidobacteriota bacterium
CACCGGTGATTTTGTCGCAGGAGAACCTGGCGGCGACGGGCGGGGTGGCGCGCGCCATTCTGACCAATGCGGGCAACGCCAACTGCGCCACGCGGACGGGGATGAAGGTGGCGCTGTCGACGTCGAAGGCGGTGGCGAAGGCGCTGAAGGTGCCGGCGAACCAGGTGCTGCCGGCGTCGACGGGCGTGATTGGTGTGGAGTTGGATGCGTCGAAGATCATCTCGCAGGCCGGGGCGCTGGCGGCGGGACTTTCGGCCGACCGGTTTGAGGATGTGGTGAACGCGATCATGACCACCGACCTGGTGCCGAAGCGGGCGACGGCATCGCTGGCGGTAAAGGGCGGGGTGATCCATCTGGCCGGGATGACCAAGGGCAGCGGGATGATTCAACCGCTGATGGCGACGACGCTGGGCTACATTGTGACCGACGCGCCGCTGGCGGCGCCGGAGTTACAGAAAATGTTACGCAAGGCGGCCGACCGGAGTTACAACGCGATGAGCGTGGACGGCGATACGTCGACGAATGATTCGGTGTATTTGCTGGCCAATGGCGCGAGTGGCCTGACGATGTCGTCGTCCGACAAGGCGCTGTTCGCGGATGCGTTGACGGTGTTGATGGAAGACCTGGCCAAGCAGATCGCCCGCGACGGCGAGGGCGCGAAAAAGCTGGTGACGATCGACGTGGAAGGCACGCGGAACGATAAGCAGGCGATGCAGATTGCGCGTGTTATCGGCAATTCGCCGCTGGTGAAGACGGCCATTGCGGGCAGCGACCCGAACTGGGGCCGGATCATGATGGCGGCCGGGAATGCGGGCGTGGATTTCGAGTTGAAGAATGTCGATATCCGGATGCAGGGGCTGCTGGTTTGCAAGGGCGGATTGGCGAAGGATTTTTCGGAACCGGAACTGACTAAGTTACTCGATGAGCCGGATTGTCATATCTCGTTTTCTATTAAAGGAGATGGCAAGGGCAAGGCGCGGTTCTATACCTGCGACTTTACCGAGGGCTACATTCAGATCAACGGCAGTTACCGGACATAAAGGAATAAATGGAAACCGATTTGGGTTTGTGGTTGATTGAAGTGGCCGAGGGGCTGGACCGCCTGGAGTACTGGCGGGCGGCGATGCACATTGGCGAACTGGGAGCGATGCGGGCCACGCGGCGCTTGAAGCAGGTGGTGCTGGAATCGGCCGAGCCGGACCGGCGGGCGGCGGCGCTGTATGCGCTGTGGCTGATGGGCGACCGGCGGGCGACGGCGTTGTGCCTGCGGGTGGCGGCGGATGCGACCGCCTCGGACCAGGAGCGGATTATTGCGGTGGAGGCGTTGTGGGTCAGCGCGCACCGGCCGCATGTGCAGCGGGAGCTGGCGAAGTATTTGAGCGACCGGTTGCCGGAAGTGCGCTATTCGGCGTTGTGCGCGGTGAGCTGGGTGCGGAGCATTGGCGCGCCGGTGGGGCCGGGGTTGCGCGAGGCGTTGGAACGGGCGCAGGGCGATGCCGCACGGGTGTATGAAGACGGCGATATCGCGCGGTTGGCGACGCAGTTGTTGGACCCGGCGAAGCGGGCGGCGATTTCGCGGGAGGGTTCGGGGGAGTATCCCGTTGGACGCGGTTGAGCGGAAGGGTATAGCGTATTTGCGAGTTGGGGAAATGGCTTCCGTGGAGGAGGCCATTTCTATTTTGGGGGATGAGGGGCAGGCGATCCGGCGGCGATGTTTGGCGGTGAAGGCAGTTTATTTGTTGGGGAATTTGGAGCAGCGGGGGGCGGTGATGCGGTGGGTGCGGGAGCCGGTGCTGGGGGCAGCGATTCTTTGGGCACATGGGCGGCGGTTCGAACGGCGGAAGCGGCGGGGAGCGGCGTTGGAAGAGTGGATGACGGAATTGGCCGAGGGACCGGATATGAATGGCTATTGGGATGCCGCCGGGAAAATCGGGTCGTTGGGCTTCCGGCGGGCGACGCGGTCGGTGATGAGCATTGTGCGAGAGTCGGTCGAGCCGAACCGGCGGGCGGCGGCGTTGCACGCGCTGTGGCTGTTGGGCGATCCGCGGGCGACGCCGTTGTTGCTGCGGGTGGCGGCGGATGATGCCGCATCGGAAAAGGAACGGATCAACGCAGTGGAGGCGCTCGGAATGAGTGCGCACCGGCCGCATGTGCAGAAGGCGTTGGCGCGATATTTGAGCGACCCGCTGCCGATTGTACGCTATTCGGCGCTGTGCGCGGTTGGAGCGGCGTGGGATTGCGGATCGCGCCCCGGGCCCGAGTTGCGGGAGGCGCTGCGGCGGGCGACGCTCGACACGACACGCGTTTATGAAGAGGGCGACGTGGCGCGGTTGGCGGCGCAGTTGTTGGCGCCGCCGCAAATTGGAACGTTTGGCGTGCAGGAATCATCTGTATAGGAAAAGGAAATATCCCGAAAATGGGCGTGATAGCCTGAAGGTGTGGAAATCCCCGCCATCCGCACAGAAGGCCTAACGAAATCGTACCGATCTGGCGATGAGATATTGACGGTCTTCGACGAATTGAACCTCACTGTCGCACAAGGCGAGCGCGTGGCCCTGATCGGTGAATCCGGAACAGGGAAGTCCAGTCTTTTGCATTGTTTAGGCGGTCTGGACAGGCCGAGCAAGGGTAAGATATACTTCGGGCAGAACGACCTTCAGGCGCTTTCAGAGACTGGGCTGGCAGATTTTCGCAACCGTGAGATAGGTTTCGTGTGGCAAACCCATTATTTGCTGCCGGAATTTACCGCGCAGGAAAACGTAATGATGCCGCTGCTCATACGGGGAGTCCAGTACGAGGAAGCGGCGCCGGTGGCGTTAGCGAGGTTAGATGAAGTTGGGTTGCGAGCACGGGCGCACCATCGGAGCGGCGAACTCTCCGGCGGCGAACAGCAGCGAGTGGTGCTGGCGAGGGCGCTTGTTGGAAAGCCGAAATATTTGTTCGCCGATGAGCCTACCGGGAATCTGGATGAACGGACGGGCACGATGATCTCGAATTTATTGACGGAGTTGCACCGGACGCATCAGCTCACGTCCATTTATGTCACGCATAGCCGTGACTTTGCCCGGTCTTGCGACCGGGTTTTGCGTCTACAGCACGGAGGTCTGGCCGATGTCACGGCCGGGGAGTAGCCATGTTTGAACGTTATACCGAGAAAGCCCGCCGGGTGATTTTCTTTGCCCGTTATGAAGCTTCCCAGTTCGGCAGTCCCTACATTGAAACAGAGCATCTGTTGCTGGGACTGTTGCGCGAAGACAAGGCGCTGGCCAACCGCTTTCTGCGGTCCAACGCGGCCATCGAATCGATCCGGAAACAGATCGAGGCGCACACCACCATCCGTGAAAAAGTTTCGACGTCGGTCGATCTGCCGCTGAGCCACGAGTGCAAACGCGTGCTGGCCTACGGGGCCGAAGAGGCCGAGCGGCTGAATCACAAGCACATCGGCACCGAGCATCTGCTGCTGGGCCTGCTGCGCGAAGAAAAGTGCTTTGCCGCCGAGATCCTGCATGAGCGCGGGCTGCGGCTTTCGCAGGTACGGGAAGAGATCGCGCGCAGCTCGTCGGAGCGGATCACGACGAACAAGCCGAAAGAGTCGTCGCTGTTGGCCGAGTTCTCGCGCGACCTGACGCAGGCGGCAATCGACGGCCAACTCGACCCGCTCATCGGGCGCGACCACGAGTTGGAACGCGTGGTACAGATTCTCTGCCGCCGCACGAAGAATAATCCGGTTTTGATCGGCGAACCCGGCGTAGGTAAGACGGCGATTGTCGAAGGCCTGGCACAGCGGATCAGCGATGGCGATGTGCCGTCGTTCCTGAGCGAGAAGCGGATCCTGGCGTTGGACTTGTCCTTGATTGTTGCCGGTACGAAGTATCGCGGACAGTTTGAAGAGCGGCTAAAGACCATCATGAAAGAGTTGATGGAGAATCAGAACGCGATCATCTTCATCGACGAGTTACACACGCTGGTGGGCGCGGGTTCGGCCGAAGGGTCGCTCGACGCCGCCAATATTTTGAAGCCGGCCCTGAGCCGCGGTGAGATTCAGTGCATAGGCGCGACGACGCCGTCGGAATACCGAAAGTCGATTGAAAAAGACCGTTCGCTCGAACGGCGTTTCCAAGCGGTGAAGGTGCCGCCGCCGAACGAGAGCGACGCGATCAAGATCATGTTCGGCATCAAGGAACGCTACGAGAAGTTCCATGCCGTGGCCTATACGGACGAGTCGATCGAGACCGCCGTGTTCGCCTCCAACCGGTTCATTCCGGATCGTTTCCTGCCGGACAAGGCGATCGATCTGATCGACGAAGCGGGCGCGCGCGTGAAACTGAAGCAGACCACGCTGCCGGCGGATGTGAGCGAGATTCAGAAGCGGATCAAGTTCATCGTGCACCGGATGGAGAACGCCATTGCGAATCACGAGTTCGAAAAGGCACGCTTCTACTCCGACGAAGAGCGCAAGGAACGCGAGAACCTGCGCGCGCTGCGCGAGAAGTACAACTTGGACGATACCTCGACGGGCATAGTCACCAAGGACGATATTGAAGATGTCGTCGCGCGATGGACCGGCGTGCCGATGACCGCCATTCGTGAAGAGGAAGTCGCCAAACTGCTTCGCATCGAAGAAGAGCTGCACAAGCGGGTGGTGAGCCAGGAGAAGGCGATCAGTGCGCTGGCTCGCGCCATTCGCCGGTCGCGCGCCGGGTTGAAATCGCCCAAGCGGCCGTCGGGCTCGTTCCTATTCCTGGGGCCGACCGGCGTTGGGAAGACCGAAGTCGCGCGCGCCCTGGCCGATTTCCTGTTTGGCTCGGAGAAGTCGCTGATTCGCTTCGACATGTCGGAGTACATGGAGAAGCACTCGGTTTCGAAGTTGATCGGTTCGCCTCCCGGATACGTCGGCTACGAGGAGGGCGGCCAGTTGACCGAGCGCGTCAAGCGGCAGCCATACTCCATCATCCTGCTCGACGAAATCGAGAAGGCACATCCGGATATCTACAACATCCTGTTGCAGGTGTTTGAAGACGGGCAGTTGACCGATGGACTCGGCAACACAGTCGATTTCAAGAACACCATGATCATCATGACTTCGAATCTGGGAGCCCGGTTCCTGGACAAGAAGGCCACCCTCGGCTTCGCTACCCCTGCGGCCGGCATGCCGCAGAAGGTGGAAGACCAGGTGATGAACGAAGTGAAGAAAGCGTTCAATCCGGAGTTCCTGAACCGGTTGGACGAAGTGATTCTCTTCACGTCGCTGGCCGATGAGGACCTGCTGCAGATCATGTACCTGCTGGTGGACCAGGTGAATTTGAACCTGGTGGCCAAGCAGATCAAGATCAAACTGCTGCCGGACGCGGCGAAGTACATTCTGGAGAAGACCCTCGTCGACCGCAGCTACGGTGCGCGTCCGCTGCGCAGGGCGCTGCAGAAGTACATCGAAGATCCGCTGTCGGAAGCCCTCATCCAGGGTTCCCTGCCCCACCCGGCGGAGTTCGAAGTCTATCTGGGCGATACGGGCATCTACATTCGCCAGATGGTGACCGAAGAGGCAACCGTTGGCGCCGGCACAGCCGTTGCGCCGATCGTGGCCGAACTCTACTCGTTCCTCTAAACCGTCACTACCGAAAATCATTGGTAAGCAAATATCGCCGGGCGCGGATCAGATCCGCCCCGGCGATAACTTTTGAACGGCTGGGCGGGCCGGAATGATGACGCGGCTATCGGAGGCCTTTCGCATCAGACTGAATCCGGGAGGGTGCGCCCTCCTTCCCCAAGGATAGAAGCGGGCAAAGATCCACTTGACGAGTAGGCCACAGCATCCAGTATTCTGTGGCAATTGGATTTTCACTGCATTCGGCAGTGTATTGGAGGGAACCGTCCGATGAAAACCTTGACGATCAAGAAACTTTTGTTTGGGCTCGCAACCGTACTTCTGATAGCGGCCCCTTCCTTCGCGGGGCCGATTTACGCAGGTGCCAACGATGGCAACCTGTACACGCTCAACCCTACAACGGGCGGGCTCACGCTGATCGGGTCGACCGGTCTGCCGATGCTCGACATCGCGATGCAGCCGGGCGGCAACCTGTATGGCGTATCAGTTAACCTTCAAAACGGCATGAGCGAACTTTACTCGATTAATCCGGCGAATGGCGCGTCGACGCTGATCGGGAGCTCGGGCGCGATTGTCAATGCATTGGTATTCGGGCCGGACGGCACGCTCTACGGGGCAGGTACGAATAAGTTCTACCAGCTGAATCCCGGGACCGGCGCAGCAACCCAGGTGGGATCGACCGGCTCGTACTTCTCGGCGGGTGATCTGGAGTTTCTCAATGGGACGCTCTACTTGAGCAGCGTTACCCTCGGCCAGGGAAGTCTGTCCAACAATCAGCTCTACACAATTAACCCGGGAACAGGTGTTGGGACGGCAACAGCAAGCGACCTTGGATTCCCCCAGGTGTTGGGCTTGGCGGCGGACGCGGGCGTTCTGTACGGAGTGAGCCACGGAAGCAATTCCAATTCAGTGATCACGATCAATCCAGCTACGGGGGCGGGCACGTTCCAGGCGTTATTCAGCAACCCGACAGGGTTCCTGATATTCGGTCTGGCCGCGGAGCCGGCCGCGGCGAACGGCGTTCCGGAGCCTAGTACGTGGGGACTGATGGCCGCCGGATTGGCGGCCGTGATGGGGATCTCCCGGCGGCGGTAATCGATAGAGCGGTCAGGGGCGCCCAATCGGATTTGTTTGCGAATCGAGTTGGGCGCCTTTCTCCATGCCAATCCCCACCCAACGCCCCTTCTTCATTAAATTGGTGCCTGGCACCGATTTCATCAACGGCGCCAGGAACTCGCCGTGGGAGCGACCGGCGCGGTGCAAAGGTTGGCGCGGCGGCTCCTTCAACAACCGCCCGATCTGCCCCAGATCCACCCCCTCACACAAAATCGTCCCGTGATGCAGCAGCCAAGCGCCCGACCGCCGCTGCGCACACCCCGCCACCTTCCGCCCCCCC
>CANIFK010000275.1 GCA_947466555.1 Acidobacteriota bacterium
CATTTTGAGTTCGTCGGAGCCGAACTGGCCGGCCATGGCGATGACGGTCTGGATGGCGTCGTTGTAGGTGAGATAGGCAGCCAGGAAGAGGACGGTTTTGGGGTAGCGCTTGAGGCCTTTGATGGTGTGGGAGAACTGCTGGAAGCCTACTTTGAGCATCGATTGGCCGGGCGGGAGGGCGCGTTGCGCGCCGCGGTTCTTAAGGCCGGCCATGGGGATGAGCGTGAACAGCGCCCACCAGAGTCCGGCGCTGCCCATGCTGATGCGGACGGCCATGCCTTTGGTGATGCCCAATGTGGTGGCGAAGGAGAGGAAGGCGAGGTTCAGGGCCAGGAGGAGGCCACCGCCGAGGTAGCCGATGCCCCAGCCTTTGGAGGAGATGTTATCGCGCTCTTCGGGCGTGCTGATTTCGGGGAGGAAGGCGTTGTAGACAACCATCGAGGCGCCGAAGGTGAGATTGGCGATGAGGAAGAGCGCGGCGCCGAGGAGGTAGTTCGCGCCTTCGACGAAGAAGAGGCACATCGTTGCGACGGCGCCGGTGTAGGCGAGGACGCCGAGGATCTCGCGCTTGCGGCGGCCGTAGTCGGCGATGGCTCCGATTAAGGGGAGGACGAGAACTTGGGTGAGGACGGAGAGGCTGACGAGGTAACCCCAGAGGGAGCGGGGATCGATGGGGATACCGAAGGGATGGATGAGGCCGTCGGGCGAGGCGGCGGACTTGGCGATGGCCGTGAGATACGGCCCGAGGAAGAGCGTGACGACGGTGGAACTGTAGGCGGAGTTCGCCCAGTCGTACATGAACCAAGCGCGCTGTTGGCGCTTCAGAGATGCTTGCGCAGGAAGGCCCATGCGATGTCTCCGCGCCATTCGTGGCCGCCGTCGAATTCCTGGAATTCAAAGAGCCCGTTGGGGGCGTAGTGGGTTTTTGCGTCGGCGGCGGCGCTGCGGACCATGTCGATGGGCAGGCCTTTGTCGTTGACGCCGTTTTGCAGTTGCAGGGCGCGCGGGGCGATCAGCGAGACCAAGTCGGGTCCGGTCATATCGAAGGGGCGGCCTTCGGGTTGTTTGCCGGCGGGCATCTCCTTGGCCATCGCTTCGCGGTCGCGGAAGGAGCAACTGGCGACGCCGACCTTGATGCGCGGGTCGAGCGCCATGGTGTAGAGCGTGAAGTAGCCACCGTAGGAGAGGCCGATCATGGCGACGCGTTTGGGGTCGACTTCAGGGCGGCGGAGCATGGCGTCGAGCGAGAGGGAGATGCGCATGGTTTCGACGCCCATGAGGCTGGTGCCGAGTTTGCGGAATTGGGCGTCCATGTCGCGACGGACTTCGACCGGGATGGGCGTGCCGTTATCGCGATCGCGGAAGGGGTGCATCAGCGTGATGGGCGCCCATACGACGTAGCCCTCTTTGGCGGCGCCGCGGATCATGTCTTGATAGTTGCCGCCGCCTTTGAAAATGGCGAGTTCCGGGTAGCCGCCGCCGCCGTGTTTGGCGATGACCAGGGGCGCGGGGAACTTGGCGTTTTTCGGGACGAGGTAGAGGCCGTAGACGTCCATGTCGGGCGCGACGGGGACCCAGGCGCGGTAGTAGGTGGCTACGCTATCCTCGCCGAACTGCTCCAGGCGGGGCAGGCCCGGAGCGGAGAGGCCGGGGACGGGATAGCCCAGGGCCTTCGCGAGTGCATTGCCGCGCGGTTGGACGGGCGGCTTCTCCTTTTCCAGGCGGGCGGCGAAGCGCTGGAATTGCGTGTAGCTTTCTTCGCGATATTTGCGGGAGGCGGGGATTTCCTCTTCGAGGAGAGCGGCGGTTTCGGCTTTGTAGAAGCGGACGTTGTCGAGTTCGAGCCAGGCGCGTTCGCCGCCGGGGCGGACGATTTCGAAGGTCAGCATGGTGAGCTGGGCGAGGTCGAGTTTCGCGTCGAAGGGGATGCGAACGGTGGACCAGGCGGGGGTGGCTTGGAAGTTCGATTTGGTTGTCTGGATACGGAGGGCGTAGGCGCCTTCGCCGCGTGCGTCGAATTCGACGCCGCTATAGCCGCGGGCGTCCATGGGCTCGACGGCGCCTTTGGTGAGCGGCAGATTCATGCGGGCGTAGGGGGCGTTGGAGTCTGACAGGTTGGCGGTGATGGAGAGGGCGTGATTGCCGGGGGCGCGCTGGATGCGCTGGTAGAGCATGGTGGTGCGGTCGTGGCCGGTATCGGTGGAGTTGACCCAGCGGGTGTCGATTTTGCTGCGGTTGGCGGGGCCTTCGAAGTCATCAAGGAGTGCCGGGGCTGGTATGGCGGGGGTGGGCGTGGGGCCGCTGGCGCGGATGGCGGTGGAGAGGGCGGGGAGGTCGATCGGTGCGCCGGATTGGTAGACGGCGGAGACTTTATCGATGTCGTTGATGTTCTGGTCGGGGCGGCCATCGATCACGATGACGTCGGCGATCTTGCCGGGTTCGATGGTGCCGCGGTTGGCATCGCGGACGGTCTTCGCGGCATTGAACGTGGCGGCTTTCAACGCTTCCAGGGGCCCGAGGCCGGCGCCGGAGAGGAGCTTCAATTCGCGGAGAGAGGCCCAGCCGTGGTGGGTGCCGACGATGCCGGCGTCGGTGCCGTTGACGATGGTGATGCCGGCTTTGTGGAGGGCGGCCACGTTCTTTTTGAGCAGTTCGTATTTGGCGATGCGTTGCGCGCTGGGGGCGGCGAGCATGGGCCGGTTTTTGAGAGATGCGATGGCGGCGGGTTCGAGGAGTTGTTCCAGGAGCGGTTCGTTGATGTAGCCGGCGCGGGGTTCGTAGACGGCGGCGGTGGGGCCGTAGGCGACGTGGTTCTGCTTCATCAGCTGGATGAGTTCGTCGTCGACGGGTTGGTCCTGGATGCCGTGCATGATGGCGTCGACACCGGCGCGAGCGGCGATCTTTCCTTTGGCGAGGGTGACGGTGTGGGTGAGGACGGGGATGCCGGCTTTGTGGGCGTCTTCGACGATGGCCTTCATGGTTTCGAGTTCCATGCTGGTCATGTCAGGCGCCTGGGCGTAGCGCCAGCCGTCGGAGAAAATCTTGATGACGTCGGGCTTGTAGGGCAGCACGCGGGCCATGGCGGCGTGGGCCTGTTTGGGGGTGAGAACTTCGTTGGTGAAGAAGTCGCCGCGGCCGCCTTCGACGCCGTGGCCGCCGGGGGTGCTGAAGCGCACGGCGAAGTGGACACGGGGGCCCTGCCACTTGTTTTCGGCGAGTAGGCGGCGGACGGGCGAGTAGGTTTCGGGGTAGGTGCCGAAGTCGGCGACGGAGGTGACGCCGGAGCGGAGGTAGGCTTTGAGGTTCTTGCCCCAGTCCTGGCGGGAGCCGCCGACTGTGGGGTAGTTGACGTGAGTGTGGAGATCGAACAGGCCGGGGAGGAGGAGCTTGCCTTCGGCGTTGACGGTGGTGGTTCCGGCGGGCGTTTGGAGATTCAGGCCCACGGCTTCAACTTTGCCGTTGTCCATGAGCACGTCGGCACGGCGGGCGGGGGTGCCGGTACCGTCGAAGACGAGGCCTCCTTTGAGGAGTACCGGGGCGGCGGTGACGGACAGGGCGAGGAGAAAGAGCGCGAGTTTCACTTCATACAGGATGGCGCAAACGGCGGGCGATTAGGAGGGCGATGCCGATGGCAGTGAGGGCGAGGGTGGCGGGTTCGGGGACATCGGCAGGAAGGGTGGAGGCCGGCGCGTTGTACGGCAGGGCGACCAGTTCGACGGAGTTGGCAGGGATAGTGAGGGTGAGGCCGGGCAGGCCGGTCTGCGCACCGTAGTCACCGACGCTGAGCGATACGCGCCAGCCAGTGATTTCGAGGCCGGCGGGAACGATGTAGGTGAAATTGCGGGCGAGGCTCTCGGTGAGGCCTTCGGTTTTCAAGTTGGTGCTATCCATGTATTCCGTATAGAAGGTGCCGTCAGCGGTTGAGAGTTCGCCCTGGACGTCAAAGGGGAATCCGTTCGGCAGGTTGGGAGAAATGCTGAAGTTGAAATGCACGGCAACTTCGGTATCGGCGGCGAAGGAGCCGGAGGCGGTGCCCCACGCGATCATGACGATGTAGGGGTCGTAGTTGCCGCCGTCCATGGAGACGGAGCCGTAGATATTCCGGGTTGCGATGCCGTTGGTTTCGGGCAATTGGGCGGAGGAGATATTGCCGATTTTGCCGGTGCCGTCGAAATTGAAGTAGTCCGACATGCCGTCGAAGAAGCCGGAGCCGGGGTCCGGGGCGTTGAGGATGACGCCTGCGTGGGCGAGCGTGGCGGTGAGGAACAGGAAGACTGCCGGTTTCATGGTTGACGGTGCGGAAACAAGAAATGGATTTGATCATTCCTGCCGATACACTGGTAGTTGGTTCTCATGTTGTCTTTGTCTCGATTTCTTCCGGAGATCTTCGGAATCTTTCTGGTGCTGGGCTGTCACCGTGCTTGGTTGGCGTGGTTTCCGGCGTGGTGGCGGTTGATAGCCGTGAGCGCTGCGCTGGGTGTGAGCGGGTTGGTATTGAATGTTCCGCCGGTGTGGCGCCATCTGCCACCGGGGCCGGCGTTTACGTGGGCGCGCGGGGCGGTGATCCTGTGGGGGATTCTGGCGTGCGGGACGACGGCGGCGATGGCGTTGTCGCGTTGGATGGGGCGGCGGACGGGGCCGACGGACATGGCACGGCGCGGCCTTTTGCAGGCGGCTCAATCGGCCGTGGTGGCGGCGCCGGCGGTGGCGTTGGGGTACGGCACGTTCTTGGAGCGGCGGTGGCTGAAGCAGGTGGAAGTGAATGTGCGCGTGCCCGGGTTGCCGAAGGATCTGGACGGGGTGCGGATTGCGCAGTTGAGCGACATCCACATGAGCAGTTTTCTTTCCGCCGATGAGCTGGCGGCGGCGGTGGATATGGCCAACGAGTTCCGGCCGCATCTGTCGATGGTGACCGGGGATCTGATCACGCGGGATGGGGATCCGCTGGACACCTGCCTGCGAGAGTTAAAGCGGCTGAAGGCGGACGCCGGCGTGTATGGTTGCATGGGGAACCACGAGATCTACGCCGACTGCGAGGCGTATGTAGCCGAACAGGCGGGGCGATTCGGGTTGCGATTTCTGCGGGGCGAGGCGGAGACGTTGCGGTTCGGGCAGGCGCGGCTGCGGCTGGCGGGTGTGGATTATCAGAAGATGCATGCCCCGTATTTGACCAGCGCCAAGGCGCTGCAGGAGCCGGGTGCATTCCATGTTTTGCTGTCGCACAACCCCGATGTTTTTGAGACGGCGGCGAGGCAGGGTTGGGACCTGACTTTGGCCGGTCACACACACGGTGGTCAAGTCACGGTAGAGTATCTGAATCAGCACTTGAATCTAGCTAGGTTTTTTACCCCGTACGTGTACGGACATTACGAGAAAGAGAAGTCGCACATCTACGTGACGCGCGGCATCGGGACAGTGGGTGTTCCGATGCGTATTGGCGCCGCTCCGGAGGTTGCGTTGGTCCGCCTGTGCGCTACCTGATTGTCAGTGATATCCATGCCAACCTCGAAGGTCTGAACGCCGTACTCGCGGCGAACGAGGGCCTGTATGACCAGATCCTATGCTGTGGGGACTTCGTGGATTACTGCGCGAGTCCGAACGAAATTTGTGACTGGGCTCGGACGCATTGCGAAGTCGTCATTCGCGGTAACCACGATAAGGCCTGCTGCGGGCTGGACGATACGGACGACTATAATCCGTTGGCCCAGGCGGCGGTGCAGTGGACGATGGGACAGTTGACGCCGGAGAATCTGGAGTGGCTGCGGATGCTGCCGCAGGGGCCGGTGTGGATTGAAGACAAGTTTCAGCTGGTGCACGGTTCGCCGTATCACGAGGACGAATATCTGCTGGATGCGCAGGAGATTATCCGGGCACGGCAGGTGATGCAGACGCCGCTGGTATTTTTTGGTCATACCCATTTGCAGTGCGCAATCCGTTTCCATGGCGATCAGGGGACGATGCTGCCGACGGTGGCCGCCGAGGAAGAAGGCACGCTGATTCAGTTGGAGCCGGGCGATTTTTACCTGATCAATCCGGGTTCGGTGGGGCAGCCGCGGGACCGCGATTGGCGGGCGTCGTGCGCGCTGTACGACAGCACGGAGAACCGCGTGCTGCTGCGGCGGATTCCTTACGACCTCCGTGGGGCGCAGCAGAAGGTGCGCGATTCGGGATTGCCGCCGATGTTAGCTGAGCGGTTGGCCCGCGGGCAGTAGTTTTTCGAAGTGCTGGCGAATGCGCTGGGCCGCAGCCGGGCCGACTTCGCGGATCAGATCCTCGTCGCTGGCGGTGCGGACGCGTTCCACGCTGCCTAGCGTTTTCAGGAGTTTTTCGACGGTCTTGGGGCCAACGCCTTCGATCTCCAGCAGTTGGCTGCGGAGGCGGCTGGAGTCCCGCTTGTTCCGGTGGAAGGTGACGGCGAAGCGGTGGGCTTCGTCGCGGACGGTTTGGACGAGGTGGAGAACGGGGTTGAAGCGGTCGAGGATGATTGGCTCGTCTTCGATGCCGTAGACGTAGATCCACTCTTCGCGCTTGGCGATGGAGGCGAGCGGCTGGTCTGTGATGCCGATGGATTCAAGCGCTGCCGCGGCGGCGTGCAGCTGGCCGAGGCCGCCGTCGATCAACACCAGGCCGGGCATCTTGCCGCCTTCGTCGCGGATGCGCGTGTAGCGGCGGGTGACGACTTCGCGCATGGAGGCGAAGTCATCGTTGCCTTCGACGGTTTTGATGATGAACTTGCGATAGTCCGCCTTCTTCATGCGGCCGTCTTCCCAGACGACCATGGAGGCGACTTTGTCGGTGCCCTGGACGTGGGAGATGTCGAAGCACTCGATGCGGGCGGGGTTGAGGGGGACGGTGGTGGCGTCCTCAAAAGCGGCGAGGATGGCTTTCGATGACGGCTTCAGGACGCGGAAGCGGGCTTCGAAACAGTGCTTGGCGTTGGTTTCGGCGAGGTCGTAGAGCGCTTTCTTCTGGCCGCGCTGGGGGGTGTGGATTTC
>CANIFK010000276.1 GCA_947466555.1 Acidobacteriota bacterium
GCCTTTCAGGTGCCGAGAGCGCTGCAGGTGGACGAGTTGGAAGACCTGGAAGCGGACGAGTGGTTCGCGTGGGCGGATCCGGGCTTACCGGCGTTGCCGGGGGATCCCTATCAGGAACCGTTGACGGGCGAGCAGATCAAGAAGTTGCTGGCTGGCTGAGCGGGCGGCCCTGGACGAAGGATAGAACCGTGGCGACGGACTCATCGAGTTGAGCGTCGCCACGGATGATTAGATCCGCATGGCGGCGGGTGGGCCAGATGTACTGTTCGGCCATGGGGCGAACGGTGGTCAGGTATTGGTGCTCAACCGATTCCGGGGTGCGGCCGCGTTCGCGGACGTCGCGGGCGAGGCGGCGGGCGTAGCAGGTCTCGTCTTCGAGGTCGACGTAGATGCTGGCGTGGAGCAGGTGGCGGAGATCGTTCCAGTAGAGGGTGAAGAGGCCCTCGATGATGACGATATCGCCGGGTTGGATGTGCTGGGTGCCGGGGACGCGGGTGTGGCAGGAGAAATCGTAGTGGGGAACGTCGATGGCCTGGCCACCGGCGAGGGCGGTGCATTGGGCGAGCAGGAGGGCGTCATCAAGAGAGGCCGGTTCGTCGAAGTTCGTTTCGGCGCGGGCTTCGAGGGGGAGGTGGGTGAGGTCCCGGTAGTAGCTGTCGAGGGAGACGACGGGGGCTCCGGTGGCGGCGGAGAGCCGGCGCGAGAGTTCGCTCTTGCCCGAACCGGAGGAGCCGGCGATGCCAATGATGCGGGTCGACATGGTTTACTTGGCCTGCGGCAGGATGCCGATGCCCTTGGCGGAGTACCATCTCCAGAGTTTGACCTGGAAGCGGCCGGCGTGGATGGCGGGGTCGGAATCGCACCATTTGCGGGCTTCGTCGATGCTGGCGGTATCGAAGACGAAGATGCCGGCGGCGTCCCCGGCATCGGCAAGCGGACCGGCAAGGATGAGTTTTCCTTCCTTGGCGAGTCGTCCGATGTTGTCCATGTGGCCTTTGAGAAGTTCTTTGGCCTCCGGGGTGACCTCTTTGGTCCATTTTGGCCCCTTCTCCAGAATGGCCATGACGTAGAAGCGCATGGGGACGTCCTGGGCGCAGAGGGGCAGGGCAAGGATAAGGAGAAGGAGGAGCCGCATATCGGGGTCAGTATAGCGATTTTGGCTCAGAGTTTGCGTCGGGATACCGATATGGTTTAAAGTTGCATCTGAGATACAACATTAAATCTCTGGAGAATAACGGATGAGTTCCTTGTACGAACAACTTGGCGGTCAACCCGCCGTGGACGCAGCGGTGGATATTTTCTACCGCAAGGTTTTGAGCGATGACCGTATCAGCCACTTTTTCGAGGGCGTGGATATGGACCGCCAGATTGGCAAGCAGAAAGCGTTTCTGACGATGGCCTTTGGCGGGCCGCACAACTACACGGGCCAGGATATGCGGAACGGTCACGCGCACCTGGTGGCACGCGGGCTGAACGATAGTCATTTCGACGCGGTGGCGGAGAACTTGAGCGCTACGTTGCAGGAGTTGGGCGTTGGGCAGGATTTGATTGATCAAGTCATGGCGATAGCCGGCTCGACGCGGAACGACGTACTGGGACGGTAGTTGGAATGGCTGTGCTGACGTATGCCGGAGCCGCCTACGAGGCGGCTCCGGGGGAGACGGTCCTTGAGGCGTTGCTGCGGCAGGGCGTGGATGTGGCGAACTCGTGCCGGGCGGGGGCTTGCCAGTCTTGCCTGTTGCGCGCGGCGTGTGGGACGGTTCCGGCGGTGGCGCAACAGGGATTGAAGGCGACGCTGGTGGAACAGGGGTACTTTCTATCTTGCGTTTCCCGGCCGGAAACCGATCTGGCGTTGGAGCCGGCTGGGGGGCTGGAAGTGGCGGGGCGGATTGCTGGGTTGGAGCGGCTGACGGAGACGGTTTTGCGGGCGCGCGTTGAGACGGAGTCGCCGTTGGAATACCGGGCGGGACAGTACATCACGCTGCGTCGGGCCGATGGGCTGGCACGGAGTCATTCGCTGGCGAGTTTGCCGGCCGACGGGGCGTTGGAGTTGCATGTACGGCGGGCGCCTCAAGGGAAGATGAGCGGTTGGTTGTTTGACGAAGCGCGGGCGGATGATCCGGTATCCGTGCGCGGGCCGGCGGGAGACTGCTTCTATACGTCAGGGACGCCGGAGCAGCCGTTGTTGCTGGCTGGAACGGGAACGGGGTTGGCGCCGTTGGTGGGTATTTGCCGGGACGCGTTGGGCCAAGGTCATACGGGGCCGATCCGTTTGTTTCATGGAGCGGTGCGGCCGGCTGGATTGTATTTGCGGGACGAGTTGTTGGCTTTGATGCGGGAGAATTCGAACTTCGCGTACACGCCGGTGGTGTTGGAGGGCGGGGAGGACGAGGGGATCGCGATGGGGGCGTTGGACAAGGTGATTGCCTCGGCTCATCCGAAACTGGGCGGCTGGCGCGGGTTCGTTTGCGGGGATCCGGGGACGGTAGCGCTGCTGCGAAAGAAGCTGTTCTTGGCCGGCATGGCGAGCCGGGAGATCTTTGCGGACGCTTTTGTGGAGGCGCCGCGAGGATAATGGGATTGTATGCAACTGACCGTACATACCGACTATGCACTGCGAGTGCTGCTCTATTTGGCCCATTTCCCTGAGCGGCGGGTGGGGACGGAAGAGATTAGCAACGCGTATGGGATTTCGAAGAATCACCTGGTGCGGGTTGTGCAGACGCTGGCGGAAGGCGGCTTTGTGGCGGTGACGGTGGGACGGTCTGGCGGGGTGCAACTGGGCGGTGATCCTAAGGAGATGCGGTTGGGGCAGATTGTGCGGAGGACGGAGGCGTCGTTCCGGCTGGTGGAGTGCCACGACGAGGTGAACAACACCTGCCCGATCCTGCCGGTGTGTGGGTTGAAGGCGATCCTCGATGACGCGCTGGAGGCGTTCCTGGTCGAATTGGACAAGTACACGCTTGCCGATTTGGTGAAAGAGCCGAGCCGGGACCGTTTTGTGCAGCTGGTTTCGGCCTGACGCTGGGCGCTCTTACAGGCGGGCGCGGACGGACTCAATCTGGTCGCGATGGCGGTCCATGTGGAAGCGAAGAAATTCGAGCCGCTGGCGGGCGTCGAGCGGGCCGCAGAGGAAGTGGGGGAAGACGATCTGGTCGAGTTCTCGCCCTTCGAGTTCGACGGCAAGCGCCTTCAGGACGTGGGCGCAGGATTCGAAGCAGGAGATCCAATACGACAAAGTTCCGCCGCCCTTTGGGGTGGCGATGGGCGGGGCGATTTCGAGCGGCTTCCAGGTGCGGTCGATAATCGTCTCAATCGGCAGGCCGCGGTTGGGGTTCGATTCCATGGGCGCACCGGGGGCGGCGAGGGCGCGATAGATCTTCTCGACGCCGGAGTGTTCGGCGAGTACTAGATGCTCCAGATTTTCGGCAATCGACCACTCGCCCGGGTCCCCCTTCCAGGAGGCCTGGGCGTGTGTCAATCCGCGAACTGCGACGAGCACCCGGGCGCGCGCCGCTTCCACTTCCGCAACTAAGCCAGCGACCTCGGTCACTTGCCTCCGGAAATTTCGCCGTGGGGCTTCTTCTGGGTGATCTCTTCAAACGTCGCGATGGCTTGGCCGGCGAGGCCGTCGCCGATCCAGGTCTTCGATTCCGGGGAGAACTTCAGCGACGCTTCGAGGCTCTTCGCCATACCCATTTTCTGGATGTCGTCGGCCGTCTTGCCGGCCTTGATGAGGCCCTGCACGCCGGCGTAGATCTCTTTCATGAACTTGCCCTGGCCTTTGACGACTTCAATGCCGCCGGGGCGGCCGTGGCCGGGGAGGACATGCTTGATTTTGTTCTTGGCAACGGCGTCGGCGACGTTGGGCCAGTTGGCAATGTGGCCATCGGCCATGTAGTTGAAGGGACCGTTGGCAATGGCGTCCCCGGTGGCGATGATCTGTTCCTTGGGCAGGTAGACGAAGCCGTCGCCGCGGGTGTGGGCCCAGCCGTAGAAGTGGAATTCAACGCGGCGGTTGCCGTCATCGAGGACGAAGGGGGATTTATCGAAGGTCTGCTTGGGCGGCTCGACTGTGGACTCTTTCAGGTCTTTGACGTCCTTGCGATTCGTTTCGGCCCAGCGCTTGGGTTCGTAGCGCTTCATCTCCTGGGTGACGCCGGCGTAGGCGAGAGTGGTCGCGCCCATCTTGGTCCAAACGGAGTTGCCGTAGGCGTGATCGCCGTGGTGGTGGGTGTCGAAGACGTACTTGATGGGCTTATTGGAGAGCTTCTTGGCATCGGCGGCGGCGAGTCGGGCGCCGGAGGGGAAGTTGGCATCGACGATGATGAGGTAGTCCTTCATCTCGATGATGATGTTGTTGCAGTGGCCCTCCTTTTTGATGTCGCCTTCACGGAACCAGACGCCTGGGACGATCTGTTGGACCGTGTTGGGTTGGGCGTCTGTCGAGGAGGTGAAGAAGACGGAACCGATGAGGGCGGCGAAGCCACCGAGCAGGAGGAAGCGACCACGATGCATGGGGGACAGTATACAGTAGAGACGATACGGTTATGAAGACACTCATTGCGGCGATGGTGGTTTTGGCGGGCGGGACATGGGCGCTGATGCAGGGCGGCCCGATGCCGGAGTTTCGGGACCTGTTCAATGGAAAGGACCTGACGGGGTGGGTGAACGTCAATACCGATCCCGATACGTGGAAGGTGAAGGACGGCATCCTGGTCTGTTCCGGGCATCCGATTGGCGTGATGCGGAGCGATAAGCAGTATGAAAATTTCATGCTCCATATCGAGTGGAAGCACATGGAGGCGGGCGGGAATTCGGGCGTGTTTCTGTGGAGCGCGGCGCGGCCGGGCGAGAAGAACCGGTTGCCGGATGGGTTGGAAGTGCAGATGTTGGAGTTGGACTACGTGAACATGCATCCGAAGGACGGCGTGCCGCTGTCGTTGGGCTATGTGCACGGGGACCTGTTCGGTGTTGGCGGGGTGACGATCGTGCCGGATAATCCGCGCGGGCCGCGCAGCAGTTCGCGGGAGAACCGGGCGTTGGGCCGCGGGCAGTGGAACACCTACGACGTGATCGCGGTGGACGGGACGGTGAAGCTTTCGGTGAACGGGAAGTTCGTCAACGGGATCTCGAAGTCGACGCAGAAGAAGGGGTATCTGTGCCTGGAGAGCGAAGGCGCGGAGATTCACTTCCGGAACATCAAGATCATGGAACTGCCGGGCAGTGTAACGGCGCCGAATGAGATTGCGCCGACGCTGTAGTTACTTCTTCGTTGGTACGAGTTCGATCTGGTAGATCTTCGACCACAGCTTGCCGGTGACGATGAGCTGGCGGGTGGTGGAGTTGTAGGCGATGCCGTTGAGCACGTCTGCTGAGTTGCGGTCGCGGGGCAGGTCGTAGCAGTCGATCCAGCCGAGCACTTTGCCGGTGGTGGGCGAGATGCGGACGATCTGATCGGTCTGCCAGACGTTGGCCCAGATCTCGCCTTTCACCCATTCGAGCTCGTTTAGCGCGGCGATCTGGCGGGTGCCATCGGTCACCGTGATACGGCGGATTTCGTTCAGCGTGGCGGGGTCCCAGACGCGAATCTGGGCGGTGCCGTCGCTCATGTAGATCTGCTTGCCATCGTTGGTGAGGCCCCAGCCTTCTCCGGAGTAGCGGAACTGCCTGACGAACTGGAGTTCGGGGAATTTGTAGACGAAGCCGGTCTGGTGTTGCCAGGTGAGCTGGATCAATTGGCCATTGATGATGGTGATGCCTTCGCCGAAGAAGGGCGGGTTGACGCGGAGCTGCTGGAGGACTTTGCCGCTATCGAGCGCCACCTTGCGAATGCCGGAGGTGCCGACCATGCCGGTGCTTTCATACAGCGCGCCGTTGTGGAATTCCAGGCCTTGGGTGAAGGCGCCGGGATCGTGCGGGAACGACTTCACGATACGCGCGGTGTAGTGCGGCGCTTCGGCGGCGGAGAGGGAAATGGCGAGGGCGAGGGCCAGGACAGCGAATCGAAACTTCACCTTCGCATGGTAGCGAATTTCAGGCCTTCGGCTCCCACTTGGGCAGGAGATGTTTTTGAATTTTACCGAGGGCGGTGCGGGGGAGTTTGTCGATTTGGAGGAATGCGCGGGGGATTTTGAAGCTGGCCAGGTTGGCTCGGCAGGCTTCTTCGAGGGCGGCCGTGTCGCAAGTGCCGACGATGTAGGCGACGGGAACTTCGCCGCGGCGCGGGTCGGCGGTGGCGGCGACGGCGACTTCAGTGACGCCGGGCTGTTCGGCCAGGAACTCCTCAATTTCGCGGGGGTAGATGTTGAAGCCGCCGGATATGATGAGATCGCTGCGGCGGCCTTGGAGCGTGTAGTAGCCGTCGGGGGAGCGGACGGCGATGTCGCCGGTGCGGAACCAGCCGTCGCGGTAGGCCTGTTCAGTGGCTTCGGCGCGACGCCAGTAGCCGGCGAAGAGGTTGGGCCCTTTGAGGTACAGCTCGCCGACTTCGCCATCGGCGACGGGGTTGCCGTCGGGGTCGGCATTTTTGACGGAGACGCCGGGCATGGGCAGGCCGACGGAGCCGGGGCGGCGTTCGCCGATGTAGGGGTTGGTGATGTTCATGAGCGTTTCGCTCATGCCGTAGCGTTCGAGGATGGTGTGGCCGAACTTGGCGCGGAACTCTTCGTGGGTTTGGGCGGGGAGGGGGGCGGAGCCGGAGACGTAGAGGCGCATGGAGCGGCCGACTTCGGCGGCGGTTTCGGCGGGCCATTCCAGCATGCGGACGTACATGGTGGGGACGCCGAAGAAGACGGTGGGTTGGAAATCGCGCATCCACTCGGCGGCCTGGTCGTGGGCGAAGCGTTCGGTGAGGCGGAGGAGGCAGCCGCTGGCGAGCCAGCAGTGGATGCCATTGCCGAGGCCGTAGACGTGGAAGAGGGGGAGGGTTAATAAGAGTCGGTCAGTTGGGGCGAACTGCCACATGGTGA
>CANIFK010000277.1 GCA_947466555.1 Acidobacteriota bacterium
CAGCCAGTTGCTGGCCACCCGCGATGGCTCCAAAATCATCGGCCTTAACGCCTACCAGGCCCAAAACCGCGTCGTATTTGTCTACGAAACCGCCTCCGGTAGTGTCCTGCGCAGCCGCATCGTCGGCGATCTATCCACGGTTCTCTCCATCGCGCCCGACGGTTCGAAGTTCATGGTCGGCCTGCGTTTGTTTGAGACCGAGACCCTCGCCGTCCTCGCCCAGCAGAACGCCGCCAACGCGCCGTTCCCGCTGTCGTCCAACATCACCGCGCAGGGCTTCGCTACCGTCGGCCAACAGTTTAACCTGCAGGCCAACCAGGGCGGCAGCGTCTTTTCCAACGACGGCGGCACCGTCTACTCCGCCTTCAACCTCGCCCCCATCCAGAGCCCCCCCGCCCGCGCCAACGTCACCCAGTTGCTCATCAACGATGCCGACAACCTCTCCATTCAGGACGGCCTCCAACTGCCCGAAAATCTCGCCGGCAAGATGGTAATGTCCTCCGATGGCGCCAGCCTCTACGCGCTCTCCGAATCCGGCTTCACCATCATTCCGCTCGATCAGGTCAGCCGCAATCCACTCCTGCAGCCCTCCACCGGCGTCGTCCTGCTGGCCAGTGATCAATGTAACTCCGCCCCCGAAGGCACCAAGGCGACGGTGAGCCTTCTCAATCTCGGTCGCGCCACCGGTCCGGTTACCGCTTCGGCAACATTGCTCCAAACGCTCGGCGGTGTCGCCGTCCCCGGTCTCGGTGTTGGCGGTGGCGTCGTTGTCGGCCCCGGCGGCGGTGCCCCCGGTGGCGGTGTCGTCATCCCCTTTCCCACTGTGCCGATTCCCGGCGTCGGGCAGATCCCCGGTCTAAATAACGCGCAGCAAGTCACCACCCAGACCGCGCCGTCCCTCCGCGTCGTCCGCAACGGCCAGGACACCGCGTTTGAAGTGAACTACAACTTCGTCAACTCCCGTTCCCTCGGCACCGCCGCCTCCCACGATTTCCTCGTCTCTTCCCCGCAAGCCGTCAACCTCCCCGCCTCCATCCGCGTCTTCCAGAACTCGCGCAATACCGAATCGCGCGGCGATCTCATCCCCGTGCAAACGGCGATCTCCCCCAACGAAGCGCTCACCGATATGGTGGCCGACGCCACCCGCAATCGTCTCTACATCTCCAACTCCGGCATGAACCGCGTCGAGGTGTTCGACACCCGCGCCAAGCGGTTCCTCGCGCCGATCAAGGTCGGCCAGCTCCCCCGCTCACTCGCCATGTCTCCCGACGGCGCCACTCTCTACGTCGGCAACTCGGGCGGCGAATCCGTCAGCATCATCGACCTCGATCGCCTCCGCGTCACCGGGCGCGTCAAATTCCCCGCCATTCCCTTCAACGGCGCCACCGCCGTCATCTCGCCTTCCATCCTCGCCGTCACCCAGAACGGGCTGCAGATCATGATGAGCAACGGCACCCTCTGGCGCGTCATCGGCGATGAAGCCATCCCGCGCCGGGTCAGCCCCGTCATCGGCACGGCCACGATTCCCGCGCCGCGCACCATGGTCGCCACGCCCAACGGCGAATACATGCTCCTGCTCGCCGGCAATGGCAACGCCTATCTTTTCGATGCCCTTGTCGACGATTTCGTCGCCGCCCGTCAGGTCGCCACCGCCCCTATCCAAGGCTTCTTCGGCCCCGTCAGCGCCGGCCCCCGCGGTCAGTACTTCCTGGTCAACGATATCGTCCTCAACCAAAGTCTCTCGCCCATTGCCGGCACCGGCGGTACCGGCGCCGGTGGCGGTGGCGCGATCCCGGGCCGTCCCGGCGCTCCCACCGCCTCCACCACCCGGCCTGTTTCGGCTGTCTATGCCGCCTCCGGCACCGTCTACGCCAAGTTCTCCCAACCCGTCCGCGCCAATGCTAACGCCGCCGTCACCGACACGCCGCAGATCGAACTGGTGAACTCCACAACTGGTGCCACTACGCGCACCGTCGCCGCGCTCGAAGGCCCCGTCTCCGCCGTCACCGGTACGGCCCGCGTCAATATTGACGGCCGCACGATGGCAGTCGATGCGACCCTCGAAAATGCCTACGTCCTCACCGCCAGCGGCTTGAACATCGTGCCTCTGGTCACCCCGCCCGTCACGGACCGTCCGCAGGTGCCCGCCGCCGGTATCGTCAACGTGGGCAACTTCACCACCGGTAACGCCCCCAACGGCCTCGTCTCCATCTTCGGCCAAAACCTCGGCACCTCCGCCACCGCCGGTACTACACCTTTGCCGCTCACTCTCGGTGGTACTTGTGTCACCATCAACAACTCGCCGATCCCCCTCCTGATGACCTCCAGCGGGCAGATCAACGCGCAGATCCCCCCGGAACTCGCCGCCGGCCGCTATACGCTCATGGTCCGCTCGGTGGATAAGAAAATCTCCTCCCAAACCGTACAGCTGACGGTTGCCAAGTACGCCCCCGCCGTTCTGGCCGATCCCACCACCAAGCGCGCCTTCGTCTTCCGCCCCAACGGCGAACCCGTCACCACCGCCCGTCCCGCGCAGCGCGATGAGCCGCTGGTGATGTATGCCGTCGGCCTCGGCAACCCCAAAGGTGTCAGACTCGTCTCCGGCACACCCGCGCCCGCCGACAAGCTCGCCGAAACCGACGCCCTCGAACTCTACTTCAAAAAAGTGGAAACCGCGGCCGACAAAACGCGCGGCTTCAAAACCCAGGAAGAAATGATCGTCGATTGGAGCGGGCTCGTCCCCGGGTACGTCGGCCTCTACCAGGTCAATTTCCGTGTTCCCGGATTCCACGAAAAAGGCCAAAATTTGGAGGTAGTCCTTCGCATTGGGGGGATTAGCAGTTCCATTACCGGGCCGGTTGTCCCTGTTGTCGCCGTCGAATAGGGCGGATGCCCGTATTCCGGGGTCAAGTTATGATCGACGCCGGTCGATAACGAAGATAGTACTCTCATGATGCGTCGCACTGGGCGGGAGCCGCCCAAGCGCGATATCATGTTGAAGATACTTTAGTTTGCCGGTAAACCCATGACACGACGCATTTCCATTCTGCTCCTTTTGGTGCTCACACTTTTTGCTGCTGCCTGCAGCCCCGAAGCCAAGAAGAAAAAGGCCCTTGACGGGGGCAATAAGTACTTTGAGAAGGGCCAGTACAAGCAGGCCCGTTTGATGTATTTGAACGCGATCAAGGTGGATCCGCGATTTGGCGAAGCGTACTATCAATTGGCGCTCACCAATCTGCGCCTGGGTTCCTACGGCGAAGCGCTCGGCAACCTGCAGCGCACCATCGAACTGCAGCCGGAAAATCTGGACGCGCACAGCAAGCTGGCCGACATCTTCCTGAACGCCTACGCGTCCAATCCGGTGAAGTACAAGAATTTAATGAACGATATTCGCGACCTCTCCTCGCGAATCGAAAAGCGCGGGAAGGGATCTTATGAAGATCTCCGTCTGCGTGGCTTCCTGGCGATCGCCGAAGGGAAGGGCGAAGAAGGCTTGGCCCTGTTCCAGGCCGCCGACGTCAAGAAGCCTGATCAGCCGGTGCTGCAGTTGACGATCGCTCGCACGCTGCTGGCCATGAAGCGCTACGACGACGCCATCGCTTTTGTCCGTGGCATGGTCACCAAAGATAAGACCAATGGCGCCGCCTACGACATGCTGTATGGCATTGCCATGTTGCAGCAGAAGCCGGACGAGGCGGAAAAGATCCTACAGGAACGGGGCGCGAACAATCCCAAAGACGCGTCCAACCGTTTGCGGCTTGCCGCGCACTACTACGTCCACCAGAAGAGCGCGGAGATGGAAAAGGTGTTGAGTGAAACCCTTTCCAACCGCACCGATTTCCCGAATGCGTTTATGGATGTGGGCGATTTCTACTACCGGGTTCGCGACTATGACCGCGCTGCCACTACGTATATCGAAGGCGGCAAACAGGACGCGGCGCGCGATCGTGTGTTCCAAAAGCGGCTGGTGGAAGTTCGCGTGGCGCAGAATCGGTCCAACGAAGCGCTCGAACTTTGCGAAAAGATCCTGAAGGACGACAAGAACGACGCCGAAGCCATCGCTATGCGTGCGTCGCTCTGGCTCTACGCCGGCAAGCCCGAACAGATCAGTACCGCGATCAGCGAACTGCAGTCGGTTGTGAACAAGATGCCGGAGAACTTTGTTCTTCGCTACAACCTCGGTCGCGCGTTGATGTCCAAAGGGGACCTCGACGCAGCTCGCGTTCAATTTACCGATGCCTTGAAGTATCGCCCGGATTACCTGCCCGCCCGCATCGCCCTGGCCCAGGTGCAAGTGACGCGTGGCGAATATGCAGCGGCCCTCAGCGCCGCCAACGAGATCATGCAGCTTGATCCAGGCAATCAGTATGCCCGGCTCATCAAGTCGCACGCCTTCATGGCACAGGGTAAGTTTGACGACTCCAAGTCCGTCCTGATGGAAACCCTGAAGATCAATCCGAGCCAGCGCGACGCCAAATACCAGCTCGGGTTTGTTCTCTTCAAAGAAGGCAAGCTGGCCGAAGCCGAAAAACTTTTCCAGGAAGTCTACACTCAGAACCCGCCGGACATGCGCGGCTTGATGGGGCTCACGGAAGTTTATACCGCGCAGAACAAGAACGACAAATCCCTCACACTGCTCGACGAGGCGATTCAGAAGTTCCCCAAGTCTACGGTTCTCCAGGTTGCCTGGGGCAATATCGCGGTTCGTAGCGGTCGCACTGACGATGGCATCAAGATGTTCCAGAAGGTTCTCCAGGGAGATCCGAAGAACTTCGATCTCCACATGCGCATTGCCGAGTCCTTTCGCCAGAAGGGTGACTTGAACAACGCCATCGATACCTGGAAGAAGGCCGGCGAACTGATGCCGAACCATGTGCTGCCGCTGCTGAGCCGCGCCATGGCGCTCGATCAGGTCAACCGTCGCTCGGAGGCCGCGCCGCTCTATGAGCAGGTGCTCAAGGCCGAACCCGATAACGTAGTCGCTCTCAACAACTACTCCTTCTATCTGGCCGATCAGGGCAACAATCTCGACCTGGCCCTCACCTACGCCCAAAAGGCAAAGGCCAAGGCCCCGGCCGATCCGATGATCGCCGACACGCTCGGCTTCATCTACCTGAAGAAAAATCTGCCGCAGAACGCCACCTCGATCTTCTCCGAACTCACCGAAAAGTTCCCGAAGGTCGCCCTGTTCCATCTCCGCTTGGCCACCGCTTACCTGCAGTCGGGGGATAAGACGAAGGCTCGCCGCGAGCTGGATGATGCGCGGAAATCCAACCCCAGCAAGTCTGATCAGGAAGAGATCCAGAAGTTGGCCGGCAAGCTCGGATAGCCAACCCACATGGTCCCGAACCTGTCGCGTGTTCTCGTCCTGCTGCTGTGTGGTTTCTCGTTGGCCGGGCAAACGGCTCCGGTTTGGCGGCGGCTCCTTCCGCCGGGGATCCATCTGATCCCGGCCAAAGAAGCCAAGCACACCTACAGTGTTCTGATCTCAGTGCCCATCCCGGGAGAGCAACGCGCTCCCGGGATGGCTCGTTTATTGGCCGGTGATGCGGTCGTCGTCGAAAAGACCCTCCACACCGGCGATCCGGATCTCTACACGCTCATCCACGGCGCCCCCGTCCTGCGTCTCGAGTTGACCGCTCCGGCCGCCGTCCAGGTGGTCGATCTCGGCATCGCTCCCCACCTCGAAGCCGAACCGAATAACACCTGGCAGTCGGCGAATCCCCTCGAACTTGGGCATACCATCTGGGCCTCCGGCGACGAAGCTCCCTACATCCCCGCTGCGCTTTCCCCAAAAATCGAACCGAATCCCAACGAAGACTGGTACCGCTTCGAATGGCGCGGCGCCAAACCGCAGCTGGTCTACTTCAGCCTCGAACTGCTCGACCGCGACAACATCCCGGTCGACGTCAGCGTCCATCGCCTCCAGGGCGACAAGCTGCAGGAGTACTCCGAAGGCGAAGACCCGGTCACCATTCCCCACGAAGTCCAGGCGCTCCCCGGCAACAAGTTCACTACCCGGCTCTTCAAGGAGCCCGGCACCTACTACGTCCGCGTCAAGCTCACCCACCCCTTCTACCGCCTCCAGACCCGCGTCCAGGACGCCCCGCCCTATGCCGATCCGCGCCAGGCCGTGCAAACCGCGGTCGATTACCTCATCGGCGCCGGGGACTCCTGGCACGCCAACACCCCTCGCCGCGGCGGCCTCTTTGATCGCGTCTCGAGCAACCACCAGGAGACCACCCTCTGCGTCGCCTGCCACGCCACCCACTTCACCCAGCGCGGCCAGCTCTACGCCTACCGCCAGGGCTACAGTGTCCACTACCCCCACCAGCTCTCCTTCCTCGCCGAGCGCTTCTATAACAACCCGCGCCCCTTCTACGGCTTTGAAGCCGAAGGCGCCGTCTGGTCCCGCGTCATCTCCGCCTCGGCCAACGTGCTCAGCCGCATGTCGCATCTGCTCCAAATCTACGAAAAAGAGCTGACGCACGACCCCCGCCCCGCCTATCACTCCGGCGTCGCCGGCTATCTCAATCTCTACTACAAAGACCGCGCCAAACTCCCCGGCGACGAAACCAACGGCAACACCCCGCTGGTCTCCACCTACGAAGTCGCCTGGTATGCCTGGGAGTCCTCGCGCGATCCCAAAATCGCTGCCCTTATCGACCAGGACCACGAGATCAAAAACACGATTGATCTCTGCTACCAGACCCTCGCCCTCGCCGCCATCGATAAAGCCGCGCACGCCGAAAAGATCCGCAAAAACGCCGAGCGCATCCTCTCCCTCCAGCGCCCCGATGGCCAGTGGTCGGCCCGTTTCGACGAAAAATCCTTCCCTGTCGAATTTCAAACCGGCCACGCGCTCTGGGCGTTGCAAGCCGCCGGTATCCCACGCGACAACCCCCAGGTTGCCAAGGGCCTCGCCTATTTATTGAGCCGCCAGCAGTCCTTCGGCGGCTGGCTCGATCCG
>CANIFK010000278.1 GCA_947466555.1 Acidobacteriota bacterium
AAACGCGATTGGCTCGACTCCGACGCCTACAAACAGTTCGCCGTCTCCCGCCTCGCCCAGCGTCTCCAAGAGGCGCAACAGGAATTCGCCGACGCCAGCAAAACCGCTATCGACATGACTCTCGTCGAACAACTCGCCGGTGACCGCGCCGCCCTCGCCCTCTACAACCCCGGCGACCTCGAATTCCTCCTCGTCACCCGCATGACCGAGGCCCGCTTCGCCGCCTCCCTCCTCGGTCGCCAACGAACAACTCTCTCCCCCCGCACCGCCGCCGGCACCCCGTACTTCGTCGCCACCAACCCCGCCTCCCGCCGCATCGTCGCCTTCTCCATCCGCGGCGAATGGCTCATTGTCGGCACCACCGAATCGCTCGTCGCCCAGACCCTCCAACGCATGGCCGCGCCCGCCAATAATGGCCTCGCCGCCGAAGACTGGTATGCCCGCGCCGCCCAAGCCGCCGGCGCCCCCGGCGAACTCCGCATGGCCGCAAACGTCGACGCCCTCTACAACTCCCCCCACTTCCGCAGCTACTGGGTCCACCGCAACCGCGCCGAACTCCAGCCCTATTCCGCCACCATCAGCGATCTCGATCGCAAGGCCAACGAATGGACCGAACGCCGCGTCCTCGTCCGCAAACAAGCCGTCGCAGCCACACAAATCAACGCCGCTCTCTGGCCCGCCCTCCTCCGCGCCGTCCCCGCGAACAGCGGCCTCTACCGCGCCTGGCTCCAGCCCGATCCCAACTACGCCGCCGCCCTCCTCGTTCAGAAGTTCTTCGACCCCACCCCCGGCGCCGGCCCGGCAAGCCAATCCGCCCCCCAAATCGCCGAAGAAGGCGAAGCCGGCAGCGAATCCGATTTCGACAACCGCATCGACGAAGCCCCCTTCGTCCCCGGCGACACTAAACCGGACGGCACCCGCTTCGCCCAATGGCTCGCCCGCCAACAACTCACCGGCTTGGTCCAGATCCAGTCCACCCGCGATGCCGCCGACAACATCTGGGTCGTCCAGGACACTGGCCTCGCCCTCACCCGCACCGGCAACTGGAACGCCGCCGAAGTTCAATCCGAACTCGCCCGCCTCGGCGCCGCCACCATCCAAACCGCCGTCGATGGCAATCGCCTCCTCATCGCCAGCACCCCGGCCCTCCTCGCCGCCATGCGAACGGATACCAACAACGCCACCCCCGCCGCCAACGCCCGCTTCGTCGGCGTCTTCCGCCATGCGAATGAACGCCCGCGCTTCACCCGCTACATGGCCCGCATCGGCCAGCCCACCTACACGCCTCCGGCGCAAGGCCAGCAGCGCGAACCCCAATTCCTCGGCGACGTCATCGGCAGCCTCTCCCAAACCCTCCGCAACGTGAACGAACAATCCGTTACAACCGCGGACGCGGGCGACCGCCTCAACCAAACCATCGTCTACCGCCTGCAGTAATGCTCACGCGCCGCACGCTCCTCGCCGCCGCCGTGCCATCCGCCCTCCCCCCGGCGGACTTCCTCATCGCCACCCTCCCGGACGGCAAAATCACCAAGGCGCACTGGCTCGATTCCATCGACGCCGTCGCCCAGCCCGGCAGCCTCTGGAAGCCCTTCCTCGCCGCCGCCCACCGCGGCCCCAACGTCCGCTTCCACTGCGATGGCTCCCAGTGCTGGCTCAACCGCAAACACGGCTGGCTCGACATGCCCGGCGCCCTCGCCCAGTCCTGCAACCAGTGGTTCCACCAGCTCTACAAAACTCTCCCCAAACCCCTCCACCTCCTCGCCCTCCCGGATCAGGAATCGGACGACTGGCCCAACTGGCGCACCAGCCCCCACATCCTCGCCAAGGCCTACGTCGAACTCCTCGCCCGCCGAACGGACTACCCATTAGTCATCGCCGGCCTCCGCCAGGCCGCGGAGAAGGGAACTGCCAAACCCCTCGGCCCCAACGTCCTCGCCAAAACCGGTACCGGCCCCTCTAGACTCTACGCCGGCGATGGCTGGGTACTCGCCGCCACCCCGGCCGACATGCCTACAAAACTCGTCCTCTACCGACAGCCCGGGACGACAGGTGCCCAGGCAGCCCAGGCCCTCGCAAAGCTTAAAATTCTATAAATGCTCCTCGTCAAGGTCGCCATCCTCTCGCTCCTCCACCTCCACCAGGTAACCGTTAACGACGTCGACATCACCCCCGCCCGCCTAAAACCCAAGCTGACTTTTTCCGGCGCCATTCGCGTCCGCGCCGCCAACAACTTCCAACGCACCTACCACGGCAACCTCGAAATCACCGCCAAAAACAACGAACTCCAACTCATCCTCACCACTACCGAAGAGGCCCTCGTCGCCGCCACCGTCTCCGCCGAAAGCCCGTCCCGCGCGCTCCCCGCCGCCCTCGAAGCTCAGGCCATCCTCGCCCGCTCCTGGATCCGCGCATCCCGAGGCCGCCACGGCCACTACGACCTCTGCGACACCACCCACTGCCAGCACTTCAAGGAACCAACAAAACGTGGCATCGACGCCGCCAAAGCCACCGAATCCCTCCTCCTCACCTGGCAGGGCAAACCCTTCGCCCCGGCCTACTCCGCCAGTTGCGGCGGCCGCACCAAAACCGCCGCCGCCATCGGGTGGCGCGACGACAACCGTTACCCCTACTACGAGGTCAACTGCCCCATCTGCCAGCGCGACGAGCCCCAATGGTCCCGCCATCCCAGCCCGGACCAAATGAGGGAAATCCGCCAAAACCCCAACAAAGAAGCCATCCGCCTCAAGCTCGGCCGCGAAAGCGGCTGGTCCGCTCTCCCCAGCAACAACTACGAAATCAAAGGCGATGAAATTGTCGGCCACGGCCACGGTCACGGCCTCGGCTACTGCCAACGAGGCGGCGCCGGCCTCGCCCAACTCGGCAAAACCGCCGCCGAAATCCTCCACCACTACTTCCCCGGCACGGATATAGTGAGTAGTCGATGATCTTCTCCGCCCTTCTCCTCGCCGCCGCCCTCCCCGGCACAACTCCTCTCACCCGCCCCGGCGACCTCGCTCTCCAAATGGTCGAAGGCATCGATCAATATCTCGCCCGCCGCACCACTACCGCCCAACCCACCGCCCCGCCCGATCGCCTTCGCTTCCGTCACATCATCGGCCTCGCCGACAAACGCCTCCCCAAAATCGATCTCACAAAACGCGCCCAACTCGCCCAAACCGCCCAATATGAAATCCACCACGTCCGCTGGGAAGTCTTCGAAAACGTCGATGCCGATGGCCTCCTCATCGAGCCCAAATCCAAGCCAACCTGCCACGCCATCGCCCTTCCCGACGCCGACCAAACCCCCGAACAAATCGCCCAGTTCTACGCCGTCCGCTTCGCCGAAAACGGCTGCCGCGTGCTGATCCCGTCGCTCATCGATCGCAAAGACGACTACTCCGGCAACCCTGAAATCAACCGCCTCACCAACCAGCCCCACCGCGAATACATCTACCGCATGGCCTTCCAAGCCGGCCGTCACATCATCGGCTACGAAGTCCAAAAAGTGCTAGCCGCCGTCGACTGGTTTCAACAACAAGACCCCAAAATCCCCATCAAAATCTCCGGCTACGGCGAAGGCGGCCTCGTCGCCTTCTACGCCGCCGCTGCCGACGAGCGAATCAAAACCACCGTCGTCTCCGGCTACTTCCGCAACCGCCGCAATCTTCACTCGGAACCCATCTACCGCAACGTCTGGGGCCTGCTCCCCAACTATGGCGACGCCGAAATCGCCCGCCTCATCGCGCCCCGTCAACTGATCATCGAAGCCCAGCGCCACCCCAACGTCCAAGGCCCGCCGCCAGAACGCCCCGGCCGCGCCGGCGCCGCCCCCGGCGCCATCTCGACGCCTACCCTCGACGAAATCAAAACCGAAATCGCCCGCGCCCAAACCACCAACATTACCCTCATCGAAAAGCCCGGCGAAGCCACTCTAAAGGCCTTCCTGAACCACGAACCCACAAAACCCGGCCCCGCCCCCCAACTCCCCAAAATCGACCGCATGGAACGCCAGTTCCGCCAACTCGTCCAGTTCACCCAACTCACCGTCCGCAATGCCGAAAAGGCCCGCAAACAATACTGGGCCAATGCCAATCTCACCTCCCCCGCCAAATGGGCCGAAACCCGCGCCTTCTACGACCAGCAGTTCCAATCGGAAATCATCGGCGCCCTGCCAAAACCCACCGGTGCGCCCAAACCCGAAACCCGCCAAATCTACGACACCCACCTCTTCGAAGGCCACGAAGTCTACATCCCCGTCGACGGCGAAGTCTTCTCCTACGGCATCCTCCTCATCCCCAAAGGCATGAAGCCCGGCGAACGCCGTCCATTAGTCATCGCCCAACACGGCCTCGAAGGCCGCCCGCAGGAGATCATCCAACCCACCATCCCTGGCGAAATGAAAACGTATCAGCGTTTTGCCGCCCGCCTCGCCGAACGCGGTTTCGTCGTCTTCGCCCCGCAGAATCCCTACATCCACGGCCCCAAATTCCGCCAACTCTGCCGCAAAGGCGATCCGCTCGCCATTGGCCTGTTCGCCTTCATCGCCGCCCAATACTCCCGCTCTATCGATTGGCTGGAAACCCTTCCCTTCGTCGACAAAGACCGCATCGGCTTCTACGGCTTAAGCTACGGCGGCGCCACCGCCGTCCGCGTGCCGGCCATGGAGCCTCGCATCAAAGCCGTCGTCTGCTCCGGTAACTTCAACGAGTGGTCCTGGAAGATCACCACCGACGAGCAGCCCTTCTCCTACCAGTTCACCCGCGAATACGAGATCTACGAGTTCAACCAGACCAACACCTTCGGTCACGCCGAAATGGCCACGCTCATCGCCCCGCGCCCCTTCTTCGTCGAACGCGGACACGCCGATGGCGTCGGTATCGACGAATGGGTCTCCTACGAATTCGCGAAGGTCCGCCGGCTCTTCGCCAACTGGCAGCTAGCGGACCGCACACAAATTGAATACTTCAACGGCATCCATCAGATCTGGGGCCACGGCGCCTTCGATTTCCTGCACCGTCACCTGCAGTGGCCGTAGCCGGAACTACGCCGCGCCGGGATATCGCCGCGCAATGCGCAAAATGCTTCGCTCCGCATTGATGCGCACTTTCTCGCTGTGATCCTTCCGCAACTCAACCAGCAACTCAGCGCCCTCGCGCCAGTACACGCGCCCGATCGCCCACGCCGCGGTTGCCCGAAAACTCGAGTCGTTGTGCCGCGCCATCCGGGTCACAACCCCCAACGCCAGCGGATCGTTGAAATTGAACAACCCCACCAGCCCATTTCCGGCCACCCGGTTGCGTTCCTGCAGTGCAGCCTTCCGGAAAATATCCAGCAACGGCTCGGTTGGCGTCGCCCGCCATAGTGCTTCCACCACGTTAGCGGCCACCCGGGCATCTTCGTCGTTAATCTGCGCCTCGGCCCAGCGCAGATCCGCGCTCGCCGCTGCGTAGAGCTTCCACGCCTTCGACCGAATCCGTGAATTCGATGAAGGCATGACCCGGTCCAACAACGGCAACAGCCGTTCCGGGCCAGTAATTCTCGGCAACAATTCCAGCATCCGCTCGGCCCGACCATTATCGGGCGGCGGCTCTCCCTGCAAAGCCAAGGCGAGGCGTTCCGGAATGCGCTGTCCTTCAGCCATAAGCTGCAGCGCCATCTTTTCCGCTTCTTCTAATGAGAATCTTCCAGGGTCTACGACATCAGCAAAGGAAGGCGGTTGTATCGACATGATTCAATTCCCTGTCCATCATTTCGACCCACTCGCCCCGGTTCTTAACAAAACTGAACACATGCCGTAATTTTTTAGTCCCGCTCAATTTCCACGCTTTGATACCCTTGCAATTTGCATGGCTGATCTCCTCTCCCCCTGGCTATTCCTCTGCCTCGCCGCCTTCGCCGCCGGCATCGTTAACGCCGCTGCTGGCGGCGGCACGCTCCTCACCTTCCCCAGCCTCCTCGCCGTCCTGAGCCCGGTCGCCGCCAACGCCACCAGCACCTTCGCCCTCTTCCCCGGCTCTCTCGCCTCCGGCCTCGGTTACCGCAAAGAACTCGCCCTCTGCCGCCCCCATCTCGTCCGCCTCCTCCCGCCCAGCTTGATCGGCGGCCTCATCGGTTCGCTTCTGGTCACCCGTCTCCCCGAACGCGTCTTCGCCAACGCCGTTCCCTGGCTCCTCATCGCCGCCTCCGTCCTCCTCCTGCTCCAACGCCCCATCGCCCGCTACTTCGGCGCCCATCCCCACGAAGCCCCTACGCCCAAAACCATCGCCATCATCGTCTTCTTCCAATTTCTGGTCGGCGTCTACGGCGGCTACTTCGGCGCAGGCATCGGCATCCTGATGCTCAGCTCCCTCGCCTTCATGGGCATCCCCGACATTCACCAGATGAACGCCGTCAAGTCCATCCTCGCCGCCGCCATGAACGGCATCACGATTTTCATCTTCCTCCTCTCCGGCGCCATCGTATGGAAATACGCCATCGCCATGGGCCTCGCCGGCACCCTCGGCGGCTACGTCGGCGCTCGCGTCGCCCGCAAAATGAAACCGGACTATATCCGCGCCTTCGTCGTCTTCATCGGCTTTGCGGTCGCGTTCTACTCCTGGTTCGGTAAGAAGTAAGTGCGCGCCGTACTTACTATCTGCTTCTTACTTACCTCCTGCGCCCGCTCCCCGCAGTCTCCCCCCAAACCAGCCCCACCGGACAAAATCTTCCTCTGGGTATGGGACCGTGCCGACGACCTCCGCTTCCTCCACCCCGGCGAAGCCGAAGTCGCCGCGCTCATGCAAACCATCTATCTCCGCAACGGCCACGCCGAACCCTGGAACCGCAAGCTCCCCCTCCTCCTCCCCGAAGGCCTCCAACCCACCCCCGTCATTCGCCTCGAATCCGACGGCAGCGCCCTCCCGCCCCCCGAAAACGTCGCCTACAGCCTGCCCTTCAAACAACCCTTC
>CANIFK010000279.1 GCA_947466555.1 Acidobacteriota bacterium
GCCGGAGATGCCGACGGCGATGTAGACCTTGGGGGCGACCGTCTGGCCGGAGCTGCCGACCTGGCGTTCCATGGGGAGCCAGCCGTTGTCGCAGATGGGGCGGGAGGCGGCGATTTCGCCACCGAGGGCGGCGGCGAGTTCTTCGACCATCGCGATGTTTTCCTGCTCCTTGATGCCTCGGCCGACGCTGACGATGATGTCGGCGGCGGTGAGATCGACGGCGCGGGAGGATTCCCGGAAAGGCGCTTCGGCTTTGACACGGATGCCGGAGATTTGCACGGCGAAGGGTTCGACGGGTGGCGTTCCGGCGCCCAGCTGGTCACCGCGGAAGGCACCGGCCTGGATGGACAGGAACCGAGGGCCGGAGGCGGGGAGAGCGTAATCGGCGTTCAGCTTGCCTTGGAAGAGCTGGCGGACGGCAGTGGTTTTGGTCAGCTTCACAACGTCGCTGATGAACACTTTGCCGAAGCGGGTGGCCAGTTTCGGGGCGAAGTCGCGCACCTGGTAGGTGTGCGGGAAGACGACGTATTCCGGGTTGGTGACGCGGATGAGCTGCTCGAGTGCTGACGTGTAGCCGTCGGCGCTGTAGGCGGCCAGATCGGCGTGTTCGATGGTGTAAACCTTGGCGACGTCTTTCGAGGCGGCGTCACCGGCGGGGCCGATGGTGGCGACGGAGACGGGGAGGCCGAACTCCTTGGCGGCGACGATGGCTTCCCAGCCCATGCGGTGGAAGGCGCCGTTGGCTTGTTCGAGAACGACGAGGACGCTCATATGACACGGACCTCAAACTTCAACTTGTCGGCCAGCGCGGTGGCGGCGGTTTTAGCGTCGCCTTCGAGCAGCTGCGTCTGTTTGCCGCGGCCCGGGAGGTAGACCTTTTCGCAGACGACCTGCGCCGCGGGAACGCCACCAAGATCTTCGGCGGAGACAGCGCGGAGTTCCTTCGTCTTCGCCTTTTTGATGCCCATGAGGGTGGCGTAGCGCAGCTTATTGATGCCGCTCTGAATGGTCAACACCGCGGGGAGTGGGAGGGTGACGTGCTGGAACCAGCCGTCTTCCAGCTCACGCTTGACGCGGATGGCGCCGTCGATCACTTCGACCGCCATAATGATGGTGGCACTGGGGAGACCGAGGAGTTCAGCGACGACGACACCGGTTTGGCCACTGCCGAGATCGTCCGACTGGAGACCAGTCAGAACGAGATCCGGCGCTTCGGCGCGAATGGCGGCGGCGAGCAGCGTCCCGAGGCCGAGTGAATCGGCCTGATGGAGGCTGTCGTCTTCGATATGAACGGCGCGATCGGCCCCTTTGGCGAGCGCTTCGCGGATGGAAGACGCGGCACCTTCGGGCCCGGCGCAGACGACGATGACCTCGCCGCCGTGCTGCTCTTTGAGTTGCAGCCCGGCTTCGAGGGCATAGGCGTCCGGTTCATTGATCTCGTAAGTAAGATCAGACTCATCGATCCAGGATTCACCGGGCGGCACACGAAGCGCCGAATCCCGGGACGGGACCTGCTTGAGAGCGACTACAATTTTCATCGACTACTCTTCTGTGGGGCGTTTAAAAATCAGCGAACCGTTGGTGCCGCCGAATCCGAAAGAATTCGACAGCGCGTAATCAATGCGCATGGGCCGAGCGACTTTGGGGATATAGTCCAGGTCGCAAGCCGGGTCGGGGTTGTCGTGATTGATGGTCGGCGGAGCGATCTGATCGCGAATGGCGAGCACGGTGATGCCTGCTTCCAAGCCGCCGGCGCCACCCAAGAGGTGACCGGTCATGGACTTGGTGGAGCTGACCGCCAGCTTATAGGCGTGATCGCCGAAGGCCCGTTTGATGGCCACGGTTTCGATCTTGTCGCCCATGTCGGTGGAGGTGGCGTGCGCGTTCAGATAGTCGATCTGCGAGGGCTCGATGCGCGCGTCGCGAATGGCGTTGCGCATGACGCGGAAAGGACCGTCGCCATCCTCAGAGGGAGCCGTCATGTGGAAGGCGTCGCCGCTCATGCCGTAGCCGATCAGTTCGGCCAGGATGGTTGCGCCACGCTTCTTAGCGAACTCGTACTCTTCAAGAATCAGCACGCCTGCGCCTTCGCCAACCACGAACCCATCGCGATCCTTGTCCCAGGGACGGGAGGCGAGTTCGGGTTCATCGTTGCGCGTGGAGAGCGCCCGGAGAGCCGCGAAACCACCGACACCCATGGGGGTGATGGCCGCCTCAGCGCCGCCGCAGATCATGGCCACGGCGTCGCCGCGCTGGATGATCTTGAACGAATCGCCGATGGCGTGCGCGCCCGTGGTGCAGGCGGTGGCGACAGCCGAGTTGGGCCCTTTGGCGCCGGTACGGATGGAAATGTGGCCGCTGGCCAAGTTGACGATGGCCGCGGGGATGAAGAACGGGGAGATCTTGGACGGACCGCCCTCGAGATACTTCTTGTGCTCCCGCTCAATCGCTTCGAAGCCGCCGATGCCGCTGCCGATGAAGACACCGATTTCCTCAGCGTTCGAGGGATCGATTTTCAATCCGGCCATCGACAACGCTTCATCGCTCGCCGCGATGGCGAACATCATGAAGCGCGCGAGCTTCTTGATTTCCTTCTTCTCAATCCACCGGCCCGGGTCAAAGTCTTTCACTTCTCCCGCGAACCGGCAGGCGAATTCTTTAGCGTCGAACAAGGTGATGGGCGCGATACCGGACCGGCCGGCACGGAGACCTTCCCAGGTCTGTTCCGTGCCGATACCGAGACCGGACACAAGCCCAATGCCCGTTACAACGACTCTGCGTTGGTGTGTATCAGACAATGCTATCTCCCCTCCGCTTGAGAGTGGTCGAGTGGCAGCGGACGGGCCTTCGTAAGCCTAAGCCTTTTTAGCGGCCTTGGCGTCAATATAATCAATCGCGTCTTTGACGGTCTTGATCTTCTCGGAGTCTTCGTCGGGAATGTTGAGGTCGAAGGCTTCTTCGAAGGCCATCACCAATTCCACCAGATCGAGCGAGTCTGCGCCCAAGTCATCGACGAAAGCAGCCGTGCCGTCAACCTGGGCTTCATCGACGCCGAGTTGTTCGACGATAATCTGCTTTACTTTAGCTTCAACGGACATACCTGTTCAGTTGTCTCCTTCAAACTTCCCTATCCTAGCCATACCTACGCTGCCACCGCAACTCTGCACAATAGTAGATGAGGAAAATCTTTCGTGAGAATCATCTATTTGCATGGGTTCGCATCGGGACCGGAATCGCGCAAAGCCCAAGTTTTTCGGGCTCGTTTCGAAGAAGCGGGGGTTCGGGTGACCGTTCCGCACCTGGATGGAGGAAATTTTTTCGGGCTGACAATTTCCGGACAGTATTCGCTGCTGGAGCGGGAGGCGGCGGGCGAACCGGTGGTGCTGGTGGGGTCGAGCATGGGGGGATACTTGGCGGCTCTGTATGCTTCTCGGCACCCGGAGGTGGAGAAGTTGGTACTGTTGGCGCCGGCGTTTGGATTTCAGGATCGGTGGCCGCATATGCTGGGGCCGGAGAAGTTTCGGGCGTGGGAAGAGACGGGGGAATTGGAGGTATTCCACTACGCTTCAAAGGGGATGGCGAAGGTGGGCTGGCAGTTGGCTGAGGACGCGAAGAAGTGGGACGCGGTGCCGGAGTTCACGCAGCCGGGGTTGATTTTCCATGGTTCGAACGACCCGGTGGTGCCGGTGGCGAGTTCGGAGGCGTATGCGGCGGGGCATAGGAACGTGGCGTTGGAAGTTTTCGACGCCGGGCATGAGCTGACAGAGGTGATTGACGAAATGTGGGAGCGGACTGCCGTTTTCCTTGGGATCGGGAGAGAATAGAGAGAATGCCTGCCGTATATACCCGGCCCGAGTTGGCCGCCGCGCGCGAAGGGTGGAAGCGCGAAGAAAAAACTGTCGTGTTTACGAACGGTTGTTATGACTTGCTGCATCCAGGTCATGTGCGGTTGCTGGAGCAGTGCAAATCGATGGGCGACGTGCTCATTCTGGCGTTGAACACGGATTCGAGCGTGGCGCGCTACAAAGGGCCTCATCGGCCGCTGTTATCGCAGGACGAGCGGGCGGCGGCGGCGCTGGCGTTGGACGCGGTGGACGCGGTGACGTTCTTCGACGAAGACACGCCGACGGAGCTGATTTCGGTGGTTTTGCCTGACATTCTGGTGAAAGGCGCCGATTGGTCGCACTACGTGGCGGGGCGTGAGGAAGTGGAAGCGGCGGGCGGAAAGGTTGTGCTGATTCCGCTGGAGCCGGGCCATTCGACGACCAACATCGAGAAAGAAATACTGGCGCGGAACTAGTATGGCGATGACGCATCCGGCCGTACGCGACCTGTTTCAATCCTTCGCTTCCGGCGATGGGTTGCAGCAGATTGTGCGCGGGCTGGCGCACAACAAGCACCAGTCGCTGTCGGGCCTGACGCTGACGGCGAAGGCGCTGTATTCGGTGCTGTTGTGGAAGGCGACGGGGCGGGCGATCATCGTCGTGACCGATGGGGCGAAGGAAGCCGAACTGCTTCTGGAAGCGGTGCGGACGTTCTTCGACATTCTGACGGGCGGCCAGAATCTGGAGCCGCCGCAGATGATTCCGGCGTTGGACGTACTGCCGTCGCAGGGGCTCTCTCCGCATAGCGAAATCAGTGCGCAGCGGGCGGTGGGGCTGTGGCGGCTGGCGACGCGGCGGGCCACGATAACGATCACGCCGATCGGCAGCGCGCTGGCGCGGACGTATGCGCCGGGGCTCTATAAGCATCTGGCGCTGGAGCTGCGCACCACCGAGGACATCGCCATGGACGACCTGGCGGAGCACCTGCGGCGGATCGGCTACGAACAGCGCGAGCCGGTGGAGATGGTGGGCGAGTTTTCGGTGCGAGGGGGGATCATCGACATCTTCCCGGCGGAGAGCGCGCAGCCACTGCGCATTGAACTTTTCGGCGACACGATTGAGGAGATGCGCCGATTCGACGTGCAGACGCAGCGGTCGGTGTTGAAGGTGACCAGCGCGATGGTGCTGCCGCTGGCCGAGCACGCGGTGCCGGCCAATGCGATCACGGGATGGGAGTTTGTGCGGGTGCTGCAGGAGCCGCGGGAGAGCACACTGTTCGACCTGCAGATGGACGCGCTGGTGGTGATGGACGAGCCGGAGCAAATTCGTAGCGCGGCAGAACGGTTTTGGAAACGGCTGAACGAAAACGTGCGCGAGGAGACGGTGCCGAATGCGGCGGTGTATGCGTCGATGGAGGAGTGGGCGCGGTGGATGGAGAACCGCACGACGCTGAGTTTGCGGCAGTTGGAGATGATCGGGGAATCGGGCGCGGCGCCGGCGGCGTATATCTCTACAAGGCCTTCGGTGGCTTTTCACGGGGACCTGCAGGCGGCGGTGGGCGAGACGCGAAACCTGATTGAGAGCGGGCACCGGGTGGTGTACTTTGCGCCCGCGGTGGGCGAGGTGGAGCGGCTGGCCGATATTCTGCACGAGTATCAGATTCCGTTCCAGTTGGCGCTCGATCCGGGGGATCATCCGTCGCAGTATTTGGCGGAGCGGGCGCGGGTGTTTGGGTCTTCGGCGAGCACGATGCTGGCGCGGGGATTGATCCGCCGCGGGACGACGTTCCTCGACGCCAAGGTCACAGTGATCGGCAGCGAGGATCTGTTTGATCCTTCGGATTTGGCGGTATCGCCGGCGATCAACCACGGCGCGGCGGCGGCGTTCGCGGCCGATATTTCGGACCTGAAACCGGGCGACTACATTGTGCACGTGACGCACGGCGTGGGCAAGTTCCTGGGCATCAAGGAATTGGCGCAGGGAGACGACCAGAAGGGCGATTTCCTGTTGCTCGAGTACGCTGGCGAATCGCGGCTCTATGTCCCGATGACGCGGCTTGACCTGGTGCAGAAGTACCGCGGGGCGGGTGAGCAAAAGCCATCGGTAGACCGGCTGGGCGGGGTGACGTGGAGCAAGACCAAGTCCCGCGTGAAGGCCAAGATGCGCGACATGGCCGAGGAGCTCTTGAAGCTCTACGCGGCGCGCAAGATGTCGGAAGGCTTCGCCTATTCGCCCGATTCCAACTGGCAGCGCGAGTTCGAAGACGCCTTTGAATACGGGGCGACGAAGGATCAGTTGCAGGCGGTTTCCGAGATTAAGCGCGACATGGAGCGGGCGCAACCGATGGACCGGCTGCTGTGTGGCGACGTAGGTTTTGGGAAGACCGAAGTGGCGATGCGGGCGGCGTTCAAGGCGCTGGGCGATGGCAAGCAGGTGGCCGTTTTGACGCCGACGACTGTGCTTTGCTTCCAGCATTTCGAGTCTTTCAAACGGCGGTTTGCCAGCTTCCCGGTGCGGATTGAAATGCTGAGCCGGTTCCGCTCGGCGGCCGAAACCAAGCAGGTTTTAGAAGACTTGAAGTTCGGCAAAGTGGATATCGTCATTGGCACGCATCGCATTTTGTCGAAGGATATTGAGTACTCCGATCTGGGGTTGCTGATCGTCGATGAAGAACAGCGGTTCGGCGTGCGGCACAAGGAGCGGTTGAAGGACGTTCGGAAGAATATCGACGTGCTGACGATGTCGGCCACGCCGATTCCGCGCACCATGCACATGTCGATGCTGGGGCTGCGCGACCTTTCCGTGATCGAGACTCCGCCGAAGGACCGGCTGGCGGTGCAGACGACCGTGGCGCATTTTAACGAAGACATGGTGCGGGCGGCGATTGAGACCGAAGTGCTGCGCGGCGGGCAGGTGTACTTTGTACACAATCGCGTGGAGACAATTTACAACCGGGCGATGTGGTTGCAGAACGCGATGCCGAATGTGCGCGTGGGCGTGGGGCACGGGCAGTTGCCGGAGGCCGAGTTGGAACGCGTGCTGCTGGGCTTCATGAAGCGCGAGTACGACGTGTTTGTCTGCACGACGATTGTGGAGAACGGGTTGGATATTCCGTTGGCGAACA
>CANIFK010000280.1 GCA_947466555.1 Acidobacteriota bacterium
AAAAAGGGGTCAACGGACTGAAACCGGCGCCAATCCAGCGCCACAACGTGGGCGGTGTCAAACAAGTTGCCGCTAACTCCTTGAAACGGAAGCAGCAAGATGACCGCCCTAGTAAGAAAACACCGCCACGCTGTGGTTATCAGACGCCACTATCGATTTTCTTTATCGACCCGACAGCTTCAATTCCGCCAGGATTTCCCGTACTGCTTTATTCGGATCGGCCGCGCGCGTCACCTGCCGTCCGATCACTAAATGACTCGCCCCATCGGCCATTGCCTGGGCCGGAGTAGCCACTCGCTTCTGGTCTCCCTTGGCCGCGCCCGCGCTCCGCACACCGGGCGTCACCAGCAACTTATCCGGCCCCACGGCCTTGCGCACATCGCCCACTTCTAGCGGCGAACAAACTAATCCATCCACCCCGGCCCGCACCGCGTTACGCACCCGCAGATCGAACAACTCGCGGATCGCAATCGTGTACCCCATCTCGTGCACGTCCACCTGGTCCAGGCTCGTCAGCACCGTGACACCCAGAATCTGCAACTTGCTGGTTCCCCGCCCCGCCACCGCCGCCCGCATCACTTGCGGTTCGGCATGTACGGTCAACAAACTCACGCCGCTTTTCGCAATCACCGCGGTCGACCGCCGCACCGTTTCCCCGATGTCATTCAGCTTCAAATCGAGGAACACTTTCTTCCGCCGCTTGATCAATTCGCGGACAAACTCCATGCCCGCGGCGGCGTACAACTCCAGGCCGACTTTATAGAAGCCAACCGTCTTTGACGTCGCATCCACAATCGAGCGCGCCTCGGCCGCCGTATCGCAATCCAGAGCAATGATAATGGGGTTCATTCGATTTCCAGTAGTGTCGTTCGCCGCTCCACCACGCGCCCAATCCGGCGCGCGGGCGGGTAGAGTGCCTGCATTTTCGCGACATCGCCTTCCGGCATCGCGATTAACAATCCGCCAGACGTCTGCGGGTCATAGAGTAAGTATTCCAATGCCGGGTCGATCTCGCGCGTCTTACTAACCGCGCATCCGGCAAACTCCATATTATTCCGAAGTCCTCCCGGAATGGCGCCGGCGGCGGCGTACTCGTAGGCGCCCGGCAACAGCGGTACTCTGGCCGACTCGAAAATGAGCGTCGCCGCGCTCGCCGCAGCCATTTCCCGCGCATGGCCCAACAGTCCGAAGCCCGTAATATCGGTGCAGGAGTGCGCGTCGACGGAGAGCATCGCCTGGCACGCCAGATTGTTCAGCGTAAGCATGCTGACGATCGAGGCATCCATATGCGCCGTCGTCGCCGTGCCCCGCTTCAGCGCCGTTGAAATCACGCCCGTACCGATGGCCTTCGTAAACACCAGCGCATCGCCCGGCCGCGCGCCGCCATTGGCCAGCACCCGCTGCGGATGCACCGTCCCGGTAACGGCGTAACCGAACTTCGGCTCCGGATCGGCGACACTATGCCCACCCAGAATCACGCACCCGGCCTCTTTCATCTTGTCCAACCCGCCCAGCAGCACCTGGCCCAGATCCTCAGTGTCCCCGTCACGCGGCCACGCCAGAATCGATAGCGCCGAAATCGGCACGCCGCCCATGGCGTAGACGTCGGAGAGCGAGTTGGCCGCCGCGATCGCACCGAACAGATAGGGGTCGTCCACTATCGGCGTGAAGAAATCGACCGTCTGTACCAGGGCACACTCCGGCGTCAGCTGGAAGACCCCGGCATCGTCGGACGTGTCGAAGCCTATCAGCACACGGGGATCGGATTGTTTCGGCAGAGCGCCGAGCACCTGCTCCAAAACCTTTGGACTCAATTTGCTCGCTCAACCGGCGGCTTTAACGTGCGCCGTCAACTTGCGATCGGACATTACTTCGATTGTAAGATGCCCGGCAGTTCGACTTCCGAAATAATGCGGACGCCCGGCGGCATCGGCCGCGCCGCCAGGTTGTAACGCAGCCACGCCGTCACCACCGTTTTGTCCACGGCGCCATCGGCCCGGCCAAACAGTTCGCGACTCACGCCCTCGCTTGTGCGCGGGCCGAATATCGCTTCCCAAGACTCCCAGCGGCCTCCATCCGGGCCAAGAACGTTCTCCCGCAGCGCCGAGGAAGCGAACGTCCAGTCCGCATTGAAGCGGCGAGGTTGGGCCTTTTCATCGCGGTAGAAACTGCCGATGTCGCGCGTCAAATCCAAGCCGAAGAAGTTACGGAAATCGAGCGGATCGGGCCGAAGCGCCCACACGGCACCGAAGCGGTCCGGGTGCAACTGCTTCAGCCGCACCGCTGCCCAGCCGCCCAGGCCTTCACCGAGCAAACCCGGTGCGGGGCCCGGGCCGAGCGCTGGCAGCAGTTCTTCCAACAGCGCCCGCGTCCAGGGCCCGTTGACGTCCGAATCAGCGAAGGCGTGGTGGCCAAATTGATCCACACAATGCAAATAGATCAACGTCGGCGCGGGGCCCTGCAAAGTACTCCGCAAATGGCTCCGCGCAAAGGTCTCGCCGAACGCATGCAATACCAACACGCGTCCCGGCAGCGTGCCCGGCACCACATCGGCCCGCAGCGTCACAGGCCGGTGATGGAAGCGCGAAAGCAGTTCGCTCCGCACCTCGATCGTGGCGCGCGGCAACGGAGCCACACCCGCACGGCGCGACAACGCGAATGCGTGAACCCGGTCGGTTTTCGGATCGAAATCGTCAATCACGGTGAGGTCGCTGCGCAGATCTTCCGCGCTCAACCCGGCATAGGGGAAGTCGTGTTCCGGGTCGAAAATCACCGAGAAATAGAACTTCCCGGCATCGGTGGCGGTCATCGGCCCGGGGAAGGCGAGCGACATCGGGTCCAGCGTCACGGCCTGCCCGGCGGGCCACTGCAGCACCTCGCGCGCCGACATCCACACCAGGTTCGGTTCATTCTCCACCGGCAGCACCACATCCCCCGCCGGCGCCTGCCGCGACGCGAAAACCAGAATGCGCCCGGTCAGCGGACGCGCCGCGGAATGGGTGATCGAGTAGCGGGCTTCGCGCGGCCCAACGGACGCGCCAACCGGCACCGCCGCCGCCCCGGGCGCCTGCCAGCAATCGAGCAGCGGCTTACCGGCGTAATAGTTCAACCCATAGCGCAACCCGCGCGAAACGCCTTCCGCGCAGGCGTCCGCAGCTACCGTCCGGCTCAGTTGGCGCGCGGTGATCTGCGCGTCCAGAAACTGGGGAGCTACCAACTTCACAGCCAACAACAGCCCCAACATCGCCCCAGCCACGCGCCGCGGCCAGCGCGCGCCCTCGGCCAGGCCCGCGGCCATCAGCACCACCAGCGCGGGCGTCAACGGCAGCACGTAACCGGGCAGTTTGTTGGCGCTCGCCGAAAACACCAGAAGGCCCCACAACACCCACACCAGGAAATAGCGCCATCGCTCCTCCCGCCACGGCGCGCGGCCCAGCAGCCAGAACCACGGCGCCAACAGCCCCAGCAACACCGGCAAATAAAACCAGAAGGGCTGCACATGCTGCAATTCGTCGGTCGCGAATCGGCTGAAGTGGTGCTTGATGATCAACTCATCAATGAACGCCCAGCCTTCCCGCTGCGTAATGGCGACGTACCAGGGCAGCGCCACCACCAACAGCGAACCGACCAGCAACGGCCACTGCCGCCAACGTTTCCGCGCAAACCAGGCCAACGGCGCCGCCAGCGCCAGCGGCACCAGCGCCTTCGCCAACACGGCCAAGCCAAACAACACGCCTGCCAACACGGCGTCACGGGCGCGCCCGCCCTCAATCCATGCCAGCGAAACCAGCATCGCCGCGGCAAAGCAAATCGTCAGCGGCACATCTGTCACCGCGACATAGGAGTACGCAATCCAACCCACTGAAGTCGCCAGCATCGCCGCCGCGCAGAACGCCTGCCCGTCCGCCAACCACCGGCGCAAGTAAAACCGGAACCAAACCAGAAACACAACCGACGCCAATGCCAGCGGCACGCGCGGCGCGCTCTCCGGCCCCAACCCCAGCCGGAATCCAATCGCCGACATCCAATACAGCAGCGGCGGTTTCTCCAGCCACGCCTCCCCATCCAGCCGCGGCGTGATCCAATCCCCGGTCGCAGCCATCGCCCGCGCAATCGACGCATAGCGCGGCTCGTCCGGACCGTAGAGTCCGAACGCCGTGGTCCAGCCCAGATAGACGATGACGAGAGCCAAGAGCGGCGCCCACCGGCGCGCCCAATTCAGTTGCACCTAACCAGTATAGAAACCGCACGCGATAGAATGATCGGGATGTGGCGAAAGCTTGTAGTAGTGGCAGCGGCGAACCTCGCCGGCTGGGCCACGATTGACCGCTGCGGGTGCGACCCCGCTCAACCCGAAACCCTCTCCGCGCGCGTTTGCAGCCTGACCAATGAGGCCTACAAACAACCGGAAGCAGTCGAATTCTTCTTCCTCAAAGACGCCAACCCGCGCAAGGCCAACCGGACCCTCGCGCTCCCCCGCCGCATCGTCGCTCGCGACGTGCACGAACTCCGCCACCTCTCCGCCAAGGAACGCAACCAGCTGTGGCGCGAGGCCATCAGCAAGGCCAAAGAGCTCTGGGGCGACAACTGGGGAGTGGCATACAATGGGGTCAAAGTCCGCACCCAATGTCACCTCCACATCCACATTGGAAAACTACTGAAGGGCGTCGATAGCGGCAAAGCCGTCTACGTGAACCGCCTGGAAGACATCCCCGTGCCGAAAGACGGAACGGGCCTCTGGATCCACCCCGTTGGGAAACGGTTGAAGGTCCACCTGAACGAACAGATTTGCGAAACGGTGTTACTACGATGAGTCTCCTCGATATTGCCAAGTTGCCGACGGCGGAAAATTCCGCCATTCACCTCAATGCGATGGATAACGTCGCCGTGGCCCGCGTGCCGCTCTCCGAGGGTCAGGATCTGAAGGTCGGCGAAGTTGCCCTGAAGGTCAAAAACGCCGTGCCCGCCGGGCACAAGGTGGCCCTGCAGAACATTGCCCAGGGCGAAATTATCTACCGCTACGGCCAGGTCATCGGCCGCGCCAAGGTGAACATCGAACAGGGCCAGCACATGCACGTGCACAATGTTGGCTTCGAAGAACAGGCGTTCGATTACGAGTTCCCCGCCATCGAGGTTCCCCTCCCCGCCCTGCCCGCCAACATGCCCACCTTCATGGGCTACAAGCGGGAAGACGGCCGCGCTGGCACGCGCAACTACGTCGCCGTCGTCGCCGCGTCCAACTGCGCCGCCCACACCGCCGAACTCATCGCCCACAGCTTCGACGGCGCCAAACTGCCCCCCGGCGTCGATGGCGTCATCGCCTTCCCGCACGGCGAAGGCTGCGGCATGTCCATCGGTCCGGACACGCAGCAATTGCAGCGCACCCTGGCCGGCATCCTGGCCCATCCGAACGTCGGCGCGGCCATCATCCTCGGCCTCGGCTGCGAAGTGAATCAGATCGATCACTACCTGGGCGCCAACGCCCCGCGCTCTTCGCGCCTGATGGGCATGACGCTCCAGAACTCCGGCGGCACCCGCGGCAGCGTGGACGCCGCGCGCAAATTCATCATCGAACAGATGGACCAACTCGCCGCCGAACAGCGCGTCGAACTCCCCGGCAACCTCATCACCGTCGGCCTGAACTGCGGCGGTTCGGACTCCTTCAGCGGCATAACCGCCAACCCCGCCCTCGGCTACACCTCCGACCTGCTGGCCGAAATCGGCGCCGCTTCCGTCCTGGCCGAAACCACCGAGATCTTCGGCGCCGAGCACCTGCTGGTCAAGCGTTCCCGCAACCGCGCCGTCGCCGATCGGCTGCTCAGCTTCGTCACCGGCTATAAGCGCTACTTAAGCCAATTCGAAGGCTCCAGCTTCAACGACAATCCCTCGCCCGGCAACAAAGAGGGCGGCCTGACCAACATCGTCGAGAAATCGCTCGGCGCCGTCGCCAAGGGCGGGACGTCGACGCTCAACGAAGCGCTCGATTACGCCGAACGCATCCACGGCCCCGGCTTCTGCTTCATGAACACGCCCGGCTACGACCCGGCTTCGCTCACCGGCCTCGCCGCCGGCGGATCGAACATCATCGTCTTCACCACCGGCCGCGGCAGCGCCATCGGCTTCCCCACCGTCCCCGTCATCAAGGTGGCGACGAACACCAACATGTACAAGCGCATGCGCGACAACATGGACATCAACGCTGGCCGCATTGCTGACGGCGAAGCCACCGTGCCCGGCATCGGCAAGGAGATCTACGACATGATCATGCGCGTCGCCAGCGGCGAACGCACCTGCGCCGAAACGCTCGGTCACCAGGAGTTCGTACCCTGGCGTATTGGCCCGGTGATGTAGGCGTTGGAAATGTAGGCGTAGTACTGGTTTCTATTTACGATCCGCTAAGGCCGGATACAATAAAAAGCGATGCGCTTTCTTGTATCCGGCCTTTTCTCTTTGTCTCTCGCCGTGGCGCAAACGCCGCCCGTGGCGAAAAAGTCATTTCTCGATAAGCCGACGCTGGAGGCCTACGTCCGCCATCTGTTCATCTGGCCGGCGCAGATTTCGGTAACCGTGAGCGACGCCAAACCGAGCGGTATAGACGGCATGCTGCAGGTTTCCGTCACCGGATCGATGGGTAACGCCAGCCAGGTGGCCAGCTTCTTCGTGTCGAAGAACGGCGAGAAGGTCATCCAGGGCTCGTCATTTGACGTGAAGGAAAACCCCTTCAAGGCCAATATCGACGGGCTGAAGACAACCTTCGCCCCCGGCATCGGCACCTCTGGGGCGCCGGTTGTGGTGGTCATCTTCAGCGATTTCCAATGCCCGCACTGCAAGGAAGAGGCCAAGATGCTGCGCGCCAACCTCATCCAGACCTTCAGCAAGGAAGTGCGCGCCTATTTCAAGGACTTCCCGCTCGAACAGATTCACAACTG
>CANIFK010000281.1 GCA_947466555.1 Acidobacteriota bacterium
GTGGCGTGGGTGTACGGTATGACCGGATCCACCAACCTGCAGGAGATTCACGGTGCTTTGGAGAAGGGCGTGCCTTCGATGACGATGGTGAGCGCGGCGGTCGGCCTGATGCTGGTCGGCTTTGCGTTCAAGATCTCCGCGGCTCCGTTCCAGGTGTGGGCGCCGGACGTTTACCAGGGGGCTCCGGCTCCGGTGAGCGGCTTCCTTTCGGCCGGGCCGAAGGCGGTGGCTTTTGCGGTGATGATCCGCGTGTTCCAGACCGCGTTTGGTTCGCTGATGCCGAAGTTGGAACCGGTGCTGTGGGTTATGGCGCTGGCGACGATGACGATCGGCAACTTCGCGGCGATGTGGCAGAACAACATTAAGCGTATGCTGGGCTACTCCTCGATCGCCCACGCCGGCTATGTGCTGGTGGCGGTGACGACGCACAGCATCACCGGTACGGCGGCGGCGATGTTCTATCTGGCCGCTTACGGCATGATGAACTACGGCGCGTTCGCGATTGTGACGCATGTGGCCGGTAAGGGCGAAGAGCATGTGACGTTGGATCACATGAAGGGCCTGAGCCAGCGGCAGCCGGCGGTGGCGGCGATGTTGACGATCTTCCTGTTGTCGCTGATCGGCGTGCCGTTGACAGCGGGCTTCTTCGGCAAGTTCTACATCTTCAAGTCGGCGATTGATTCGCACATGTACTGGCTGACGGCGCTGGGGTTGTTGAACTCCGCGGTGGCCGCTTACTACTACCTGCGCGTGCTGGTGGTAATGTACATGCACGAGTCGGAATCGACGGAGCCGGTGGAAGCGATTCCCGGCGGGCTGAAGATTACGATGTGGTTGACGGCGGCGATGACGCTGGTTCTGGGCGTGTTCCCGGGGCTGGTGTTGGACTTCGCCACCAAGTTCGCGGTGCTGGGCAGATAACAGCTAGCCGAGAATATCGAGCAAGTGTTGATCAAGCTGGGTGGCCGTTTCGGCCACCTTTGCGTTTATGGCGTGGGCGTTTTTCGCTTCGAGCAGCGCGACGACTTCGGCACTCAAGTCGACGACGTCTTCCGGGGCTGAAGCATCTCCCGATAGGGGAAGCCGCGAGAGCCGTTCGGCGGCGCGTTGGACGCGCTCCTCGGCTTTTCGCATGCCCTCCGTAGCTGTTGGGAGAATACTCATTCAACAGTCATATCGGAAGCGCGTGTGAACTCTTGAACTTTTTTTCAGCCGATCGGTTCGCCCATCAAAAAGACGACCGCGTGTTGCGAGGCCTTCTTGTAAATGGGCTCCAGCGCGTCGAGCAGCGGGCGCTGGCCTTGCCAAAAGGGAAAGGGACCCAGGCGGCGGGGCAGCGCGCACGAAGTCGGCGGCGGGGTGACATCGCCCATCACCTCTTCCGGCAGGCGGACGGCGCCTTTCCAGTAGGTATCGGGATCGAGCGGCAACGGTTGTTTCGGGTCCTCCGGCTTTTCTTCCGGACCCTCCATTTTGCTGAGATGCTCGCCTTCGCCGTTGGTCAACTGCGGCAACTGCTTTTCGATCATCGCCAGCAGTTTTTCGCGGCGCATCCCGCGTAGGGCGAACAGGAGAAACGGGTCGCGATCGAACTCTTCGCCGAGGAGCAGGTAGACGGCGGCGCAATGTTTACAGGGGTTGGCCGTGTCCGGACAGGTGCACTGTGCCTGCAGGTCGCCTTCGGCGGCGGGGTAGAGGGAGAGCCCCTCCTCCTCGAAGATCTCTTCGATATCGGCGGGCATTTCCCCGGCCAGCAGGCGGGCGGAGAACACGGCCTGTTCGGCCAGGCGGCCGGCGATCTTGGACCAGTCGGCTTCCGGGAGCGTGTGGATCTTGACGTCGATTTCGTAAGGCTTCGGGCGTGATCCTTGCACGCGCGCGATGACCTGCCCCTCTTCGATCTGAATCGAAAGGACGTGTCCCTTCTTGGCATACTCCCGGCCGCGATTGAGACGCGAGCCCATGTCGAAGCTCTCCAACACTTCGATCCAGCGGCGGGCCCACCAGTTTTCGCCGAACTTGCCGCCCTTGGACTGGGCCTTAATACCGGTGGCGCGTTGGGGTTGCCGGCCGTAGGGGTTGAAAGCACTCTTGCCGCGCGTCGACTGGCGCTGGCCGGTATTGCGCGCGTTGCGCTGCGGCGGGCCCTGGCGGCGTCCGCGGTTGGCGGGCGGAGCGGCGGACCGGCGGTTATCGTTTTGGGCGGCGGGCGGGGGCGGCGGCGGTGCGGCGGCGACTGGCGATTCCGTCACAACGGGCGAACCTTCAGCGGGCGCGGCTGCGCCTTCGCCTTCGGGTTTCGCTCCACGGCGCGGCCGAAAGAATTTCCGGCGTCCAAATCCGCGGCCCTTGCTGCCTCCGCCGCCTCCGCCACCGCGGCCACGGCCCCCGCGTTCGTTCATCAGCCTTCCTCCACAGCCTCTCCGCTCAACGCGAAGACCGACTTCAACTCTTCGTTCGACAACTCGGTGATCCACTGCTCACCGCTGCCGATGACTTCCTGCACGATGCCTTTTTTGCGCTCGATCATCTCGTCGATCCGCTCTTCGAGCGTGCCGACGCAGACGAACTTGTGAACCTGTACGTTGCTCTTCTGGCCGATGCGGAAGGCGCGATCGGTGGCCTGGTCTTCCACGGCCGGGTTCCACCAGCGGTCGAAGTGGAAGACGTGGTTGGCGCGGGTGAGGTTCAACCCGGTGCCGCCCGCCTTGAGCGAAAGGATGAAAATCCGCGGCCCGTTGGAGGCCGCCTGGAAGCGCTCCACCATCAACTCGCGCTGCTTTTGGGGCGTGCCGCCGTGGAGGAAGAGGACCTCTTCTCCGTAGCATTGCAGCAGGTGATGCTGCAGAATTTTGCCCATTTCGGTGAACTGGCTGAAGACCAACGCCCGGTCGCCCGAGGCCATTACTTCTTCCAGCATTTCCGTCAAGCGAGCGAGCTTGCCGCTGCGCCCGGTGGCGGGGGACCCGTCGCCCAGGAAGTGGGCGGGGTGGTTGCAAACCTGTTTGAGCTTGGATAGCGTTGCCAGAATGACGCCGCGCCGGCCAATGCCGTCGGCGGTTTCGATGAGCCGGTAGGCGTCCTTGGCCACCTTCTCGTAGAGTTCGGCCTGCTCCTTGGTGAGGGTGCAGAAGACCTTGTTCTCCATCTTTTCCGGAAGGTCGGCGATGATGCTGGTGTCCGTCTTCAGACGGCGCATGAGGAACGGCGCGGTGAGCCGGCGCAGGTTGCCGGACATGGACGGGTCGCGGCCGGTCTGAATGGGAATGAAGAACGTTTTGCGGAAGTGGTCGCGCGTGCCCAGGAAGCCGGGGTTGAGGAACTCCATCACCGACCACAACTCGCCCACGTTGTTTTCAACGGGCGTACCGGTGAGGGCGATGCGGTAGTCGCCTTCGAGCGACCGCGAAGCGCGCGCCTGGCGCGTTTCCGGGTTCTTGATGTTCTGCGCTTCGTCAAGCATGATGCCGGACCACTGCACGCCTTTGATCGCTTCCAGATCGCGCTGCAACAGGCCGTAGCTGGTGATGACGAGCGTGTGTTTATAGGCGAGCTTGGTGAACTCGTCGCCCTTTTCGCGGTTGATGCCGTGGTGCAGCAACACCTTGAGTTTGGGCGTGAAACGGGCGGCTTCCTTCTGCCAGTTGCCCACGACGGACGTGGGGCAGATGAGCAGGCTGGGCCGGGTGACGCCTTCTTCGCGATCGAGCTGCAGCAGCGCCAGCGCCTGAATGGTTTTGCCGAGACCCATGTCGTCGGCGAGGCAGGCGCCCAGGCCCCACTTACGGAGGAACTTGAGCCAGGAGTAGCCGCGGATCTGGTAGGGACGCAGCTTGCCCTTGAAATCCTTGGGCGGCGGCAGATCTTCGAGAACGGTGCGGCCTTCGAGTTGATCGAGCAACCCCTTTACCCAGCCGGTGGCGATGACGCCTTCGATGGCGAGCGCGGCGTTGGTGTGATAGTTGCCGAGCGCCATCTGGATCACCTCACGCACGGTGGCGTGGCCGGTGACGTTGCGGCGCCAGAAATCGAGCGCGATGCTGATCTCCTCCGGCGTGACGTGGACCCATTGGCCGTGCACCTTGCACAGCGGCGAACGGAGGCGCTCCAGTTCCAGCAGCTCTTCGCGGCTGACGAGTTCCTCGCCGATGGCGATGCGCCAGTCGAACTCGAGAATGAAGTTGAGCGACAGGCCGCCCTTCGGCGGATCGTCGTCGCTATGGACTTTGGCCCGCGCACTGAGGTGCGACCGCGTGCCATCGCGGGACCACCACACGGGAAGCTGCACGGCGAAGCCGCCCTGTTCGAGCGAGATCGAGCGTTGGTTCAGGAAGTCGTAGGCGCCCTGGGTGTCGAGTTCGAACCCGGTGGGGATCGATGCGCGCAGACTGCTTTCAATGCGCGGAACGATGGCGGTGGCCTGGGTCAGCGATGTCAGCAGAAATTCCAAAGTGGGCTGGCGGGTGACGCCGGGCAGGCGCTCGCCGGAGCCGATCTGTTCGGCGCGTAGGAGGTTATCGGGATTGTCGACGCTTTGGACCAGATAGCGAACCATCCATGTGCCGCTGTCCTCGGCCGGCTCTTCCAGGCGGAAGCAGAGGCGGAAGGGAGCGTCGGCGGTCAGCGCCACCGGGCGGCGCCATTGGCGGACCTGGGTGGCGATGCGGGAAAGCTGATCGGGGTAGCCCTGCACCAGGCCGTCCTGGGTGGCAAGGGCGTGGAGCCAGCGGTCGTGCGGGCTTTTGCCGCGGGGCGGGTTCTGGCCGGAGAAGGAGCCGCGGACGAGGTCGTCCACCATCCAGGCGACGAAGGCGTCGAGCACGATGCGCGAGGGAGTGACGGGCGGATTGTTCTCGTCGAAGCTGATGGCGCGGGCGGCGGCGGGCATGGCGGCGGCGAGAGCGGCCAGCCGGTGACCCTCCATGCCGGGGTAGACCGGGGTCCACTGCGCGGCGAAGCCCTCTTCGACGGCGTCCATGTCGGGCAGGAACTGTTGCCGGGCCACCATACCCCCGGCAAAACGGAGGGCGGAGATCCAGAATGTTACATCGGGGCCAACCATGAGGCCGGGCCGGATGACTCGTTGGCCGAAGGTGGCGGCCAAAAAGTCGACGGTCTCCTTTGGCCCTAATTGCATACTTGCAATGGACCACGGCGCCATGGTGAGCGTGTCGTATTCGGGATGCTCGGCGATCAGCGCGCTTGAAGCGAGAGGGCCGCTGGGAGCGCTGGGCGCCCACAACACGGCTCGCTGCATCTTCAACTTGGCTAGTTCCCCGCAGTAGGGCAGCGAACTCAGCACTTCGCGCAACAGAACGGGCGGCGCACCATATGGGTAATCTTGCGGTCCACCCCGTTGCGGCTTTCCTTGTCTAGCCGCCCCGTTGTCCTGTCGATGATCTGCCGAAGCCTCCAGCCAGATGGAAAAGTAGCCGTCGTGAACGCCGGCGTGAAGGATCAGCATGAAAGAACTGTCTTCTCATAGATACCACGAACGAGACCCACTTAACGGGGCCCTCTTCGCGTATCCATTCAAGACAGCAACTTATGACGAGCGAATTTACTTCCGCGCCGCCTCCCCTGACGCTGATTATGGACACTGTATTTGGCTTCTTCCGGGCACGATCGCTGCCAATCCGTGCGTGGCGACCTATCCACAATGACGTGGCTTCTGCACCACTGGGCGAACGCCCGTCCTCGCGAAGTTGTTTTTGGTTTGGCCGTATGATGGATCTCAATACGATGGTGATGTGCGGCGGGAAAGAGCGCGCTGAACCCGAGTGGCGGCAGTTGTTAACTGCCAATGGCTTTGCGCTTTCGCGCGTTATACCGATGCCGGGACCGGTATCTTTAGTGGAGGCGGTGAAACAACAATGAGTATTTCTCCAGAGCGAATTTTCGGGATGATGCAGGCGCATGTGCAGTCGGCGGCGCTGAAGGGCGGCATTGATCTGGGCCTGTTCACGGCCATCGGCGCTGGGGCCACTACCGTCGCGACGATTGCCGAAGCGTGCGGCGCCAGTGAACGCGGAACGCGTATCTTATGTGATTACCTGACGGTGGCCGGGTTGTTGACGAAGGCCGATGGCGTCTATGGTTTGACGCCTGAATCGGCGGCGTTCCTGGACCGGAAGTCGCCCGCCTATCTGGGTTCGGCGGCGCAGTTCATGAGCCATTCCATGCACATGAAGGCCGTCGCGGACGTGGCGCAAACGGTGCGCCAGGGCACGACGCTGCTGGATGGTCGCGAGTATCTCGACATCGAGAATCAGGTGTGGGTGGACTTCGCCGAAGGCATGATGCCGATGATGTTCCCGGCGGCGCAGTTCATGGCAGCGCAGTTGGAAGCGCCGAAGCGGTTGCTCGACATCGCGGCGGGGCACGGGATTTTTGGCGTGCTGGCCGCGGCGCAGCATCCGGAGTTGCAGGTGGAGGCGCTCGACTGGCCGGCGGTGCTGGCCGTGGCGGAGAAGAACGCGCAGAAGTTCGGTGTGGCCGATCGGTGGAATAAGCGCGAGGGCAGCGCGTTGACGATGGAATTTGGCGAAGGGTATGACGTGATCTACCTGACCAATTTCCTGCACCATTTCGACGCCACCGAATGCATGGCGATTCTCGGCAAGTGCCGCAAGGCGCTGCGCCTGGGCGGGTTGTTGGCGACGCTCGAATTCGTACCCAATCCGGACCGCGTTAGCCCACCGGCCTCGGCGGCTTTCAGTATGACCATGTTGCTGAACACTCCGGCCGGCGATGCGTACACGCAGGCCGAGTTGGAAGCGATGCTGCACGCTGCCGGGTTCACCGAGAATGTCCTGCACCAGGTGCCATCGAGCGCCCAACAGTTGATCTTAAGCCGATAAGATAGATGGCAGTGAGAACTGCCATCCCTTTCCTTGCGTTCCTGTTGCTGGCCGCGCAGAA
>CANIFK010000282.1 GCA_947466555.1 Acidobacteriota bacterium
ACCGCGCCAGCCCCATCGCCAGCCGAAACCCGAACCATCCCGCGTGTATTACTGAAAACGCTCTCCGGCCGCGACGTCGACGGCAGGAACCGAAGCACCGGGCGCGTGGACATCGAACTGCGCAATACCCAGCGCCAGTCGTCCGACAGCAGCCGGGGCGCATGAGGCGTCGCGTACACAAACTCAACGGAACTCAACACACTTGCCAGATTGATATTCAGGAAGCTGCGCATCCCCGGTTGCACCAGAATGCCTTCGCGAACGGCAGGCACAAAGCTGTTGAGCGAAACGCGGAGAATGTAGGCGTCCGGGACCAGATTTTCGAAACCGAACTGCCCCCGCTCATTTGTGACGGCCTTTTGCACCAGCTTTTCCAGCCTGTTAAACAACAGTACGGTCGCGCCCATCTGGGCCACGCCGCCGGGATCGGCCACGATTCCAATGATCGTTCCGGCAGATTTTGGTAAATCCGCTCCCAAAGCACGATTCGCCGGCGCTGATCCCAGTAGGATCAGGCCGGCGGAGAGAACTGCGAATTGGCGCCAACGAGACAACATAGACATCCAACCTTCCGGGTGGGACGCGAGTCAAGCCTTGCGACTAGGTGACAGTGAACTTCGCGGTCGGGGTTACGGTCTGGTTCCGGAGCTTGTCCGTCACTTTCATCTTCAGTTCGTACTGCCCGGGCGCCAGGGACTTCAGCGGCAACAGCTTTTCGATGGTCACTTCGCTCGGGGTGCCTTCTTTGATCTCTTCCGTGAACTCAAAGATTTTTTCGGTGGATCCGACTTTGTTCACCTCATAGACCACTTGGCCTACGGGCTTTCTCGTTTTCTCGTCGGCTTCAAAATTGTACAACTTCACGTAGATGCCCATCTTCTCGTCCTGCCGGAACGACTCGGTGACGCGCGGACGGACCTTCGTGCTACCAATGACAAACTGACCGGCGCCGATCGAACGCGTCGGCACTTTTTCGATCAAATCGGCCAGAACAACGCTCGAGAAGCTGAAAACATCGTCTTCCATGCGCGGAACGTTGAGCGCCATTTCGTAGTTGTTCATGTTGCCGCCGAAAACGTCCTTGACGACAACGTTCAACCGATACGTGCCCGGGGGCAGCGGAATGGCTTTCTGGTAAATCGAGGCGCCCTTGGAGGCTGCTTCCAGCATCTCCGAAGGAACTTCGGTGGTGACGACATCTTCAAACACGTTCACCACGCGGCGCGACATCGACGTGATGCGCGAATAGATGTTCACGGCGGCCTTCGCCACGCCGTCTTTGTTCTGGAACTGCAGATCCTTCTTTTCCATCTGAATGGTGACATTCGTCTGGATATTGCTCGACGTCATGCGCATGAAGTCAGCGCGGACGCGAATCGGAAGCAGGTTGAACTTCACCGTCGAATTGACGGCGGCCTCCAGATCCTTGAACTTCACAGCCGGTGGCTTCTGCAAGCGGGCGAACTGCTGCAGGCGCTCGAACTGGTTCATCTTCATGGGCAGCGGGTTGGTGCCGGTGCCGAGACGCGTACCGTCCGTACGGCTGAAACGGTCGGCCTTGGAGGACATGCCCATCTGTTCCATCAACGTCAAACCGGCGTTGGGAACCATCATCAACGCGTCTTTTTCCGAAGGATCCATCGTCATCCGGTATTCGCCGGTCATCGTGGGATCGACGAATTCGATGATGATGTCCGAGCCAATGCCTTCAATCCAGCGGTACCGCCACTTTTCGAAGGGGTAGGTGGACGTCGTGCCGCCGCCTTCTTCAAACGGCCGCTCGTAGGTGCCGCCCGAGGGATGCGATTCGTTTTCGTCCGGCGGGCCGAAGGTGATGTAGATACGGCCGCGATCAGTCTTCCAACCGGGGATACCCGAGGCATACCGCTCGTTGGCGTAGGCGATACGGCGATAGTGCTCTTCCTTGAACTCGTTTTCCTGCGAATCCGGCGTCGGATCGCGGCGCAGCCAGAACTGTTCAATGAACTGCTCGCGTTCTTCGTCGGTGGACATACGCTTAAACGCGGTGCGTTCTTCATCGGTGATGATGTAGAGCACGTCTTCGTTCAGCCACTTCCGGTACGGGCCTTCCAACTCCTTGCGGAGTTTTTCTTCACGGCGCTTCCGTTCTTTCTCCGAAAGCGGCTTCGCCACGGTTTCCCGAGGGCCCTCTTCCTTGCCCTTTTTGTCGGCTGCTTCAGCCGGGATACCGAGCAACGCGGATCCGAAGATCACACCCGGGAGTAACAGAGTACGGCGCAAGTTCATATTTGGAATTCCTGACGCGTGGCTGGAGCTTCCCACGCTACATCTGATTCTACCACCCAATCGGGCCCCGTCAAGCGGCGGAAAAGTAAACTTATCTTCCCTGAAATGTGTAAGTTGCGGGATTTGCAGTCACGCCTGTGCGTCCCGCTCACAGGTCTCAATCGCGCTTACGTGGCTGCGCCGTGTGATAGGCGCTGGCATAGTACAGCAGCGGCGCCCCGTTTTCCCACTCCGCATGCAGCACTTCGCCGAGGATGATGAGGTGGTCGCCCGCCTCAATCGACTGCCGCGTCGCACATTCAAACCGTGCCAACGCGCCTCCCAATAGCGGCACCCCCGTGGCGCCCGGGTGCCAGTCAATCCCGTTGAACCGGTCCAAGCCCCGCTCGGCGAACCGGACGGATAGCGCCTCCTGATCCTCGGCCAGAATGTTGACGCCGAAATGAGTCGCTTGCTCGAAGTGACGCAAAACATTGGCGCGATGGTCGACGCAGATCAGGATCAGCGGCGGTTCCATCGATACGCTGGTAAACGAATTGGCGGTAAAGCCGTGTGGAGTGCCATCGGCGGCAAGCGCCGTCGATACCGTGATACCGGTGGCAAAGCGTGCGCAGGCACGTCGGAATTGGGCGGGGTCGTAGGGCTCGGGCATGGCGTGCTTGACAGGACCGTAAGCCTAATCTTATCATTGGTTTTCAGTTAGCGCGCAGGAGGCGGGGATGATCAAGCTCGACATCATCAATGAAGTCGTGAATCGCACCGGCATCACGAAGACCAAAGCGGAGATGGCTGTCGAAACCGTCTTCGAGAGCATGAAGCAGGCTTTGGCCAGTGGCGACCGGATTGAACTCCGGGGGTTCGGCATTTTCAATGTCCGCCCGCGTAAGACCGGTATCGGTCGCAATCCGCGCACCGGCGCCGAAGTGGCCATCCCTCCGGGCAAGGCCGTTCGCTTTAAGCCCGGCAAAGAGTTGCAGCAACTGCACTAATGGAATCGGCCATGGACGCCCGCTCGCAGCGTCCGCGATCCCGGCAGCGTTGGTGGCTTCACGCGCTGCTGCTTGTGTTGACGCTGTTAACAACGACCATCGTAGGCTCTCGTCTCGACGCGAACTTCGCCGCCAATCGGCCGGCCTTTCTCATCGATGACGACTTCGGCTTTTTTCTCGCCATATGGTCGCAACCGCGGCTGCTGCTTGGCGGTCTGCCGTTTTCCCTGACGTTACTCTCCATCCTGCTCGCCCACGAATTGGGCCACTTCTGGGCGTGTCAGTATCATCGCATCGACGCCTCTCTCCCTTATTTCCTCCCCGCGCCCACACTCATCGGCACATTCGGCGCGTTCATCAAAATTCGCGCGCCCATCTTCTCCCGCCGCGAACTGTTCGATGTCGGTGTCGCCGGTCCCATCGCCGGCTTCGTCTTCCTGGTACCCGCCCTCGGCATCGGTCTGGCCAACTCCAAAGTTCTGCCCGGCATCGCCGAACAAGGCGACCTCGTCTTCGGCTCTCCCTTCCTGCTCTGGGCCGCCACGAAAATCATCTTTCCCGGCGTCGCCGCCGCTGACCTATACCTCCACCCGGTCGCCCGCGCCGCCTGGGTCGGCCTGCTGGCAACGGCACTAAATCTCCTCCCCATTGGCCAACTCGACGGCGGTCACATTCTCTACGCCTTCTTCGGCCGCCAGCATCGCCGGCTCTCTCAGATCTTCGCCGTCGTGCTCGCCGCCATCGGAGTGATCTTCGGCTGGCTCGGCTGGATCCTCTGGGCCGGCTTCTTCCTCTGGACCGGCCTGCGCCATCCGCCTATCATTGACGAAAGCCCCGTCGGCGCCGGGCGTATGCGCGTCGCCGCCGTAGCGCTCCTCATCCTGGCGCTTTCCTTCACCCCGGTCCCTGTTCGCGGGTCGTTGTACCTATGAAAATCTCGGCCACCATCATCACCTACAACGAAGAGCGCAATATCGCCCGCGCGATCGAAAGCCTGCGTTGCGCTGACGAGATTCTGGTGGTCGACAGCGGCTCGTCGGACCGCACCGTGGAGATCGCCGAAAAGCTCGGCGCCCGCGTGCTGGACCGCAACTGGATCGGCTATGCCGACCAGAAAAACTGGGCCGCCGAACAAGCCAAGTTCGATTGGATTCTCTCGCTCGATGCCGACGAAGCCGTCAGCGAAATGCTCGAAGCCGAGATCTGGCAGCTGAAGAAAAACGGGCCCGCCGCCGACGCCTACACCATGCCACGGCTGGCCCAGTATCTAGGTCGCTGGATTCTCCACTCCGGCTGGCATCCGGATCGCAAAATTCGCCTCTACGACCGCCGCGGCGCGCAATGGGAAGGGAAGTTCGTCCACGAAGGGCTCATCGTTAAGGGCAAAATCGAAGCCTTCGAAGGTCCTCTTCTCCACTTCACCTGCCAGTCGCTCTCCGAACACCTGCGGACCATGGATCGCTACACCACGCTTGCCGCCGAACAGCTCGTCGAACGGCGGGTGAAAATCTCCGTTTGGCAGCTTTTCTATAAGCCCTGGTGGGAGTTCAATCGCACCTATTTCCTCAAGCAAGGCTTTCGCGACGGCCCCGAAGGCCTTGCCATCGCCTGGATGGGCGCCCTCTACGTCTTCATGAAATACGCCAAAGCCCGCTACATGCTCCCCGGGCGCCAGTGATAGCATAGGCACTAGTCTATGCAGACCCGTCGTATTTTCCTCTCCACCGCCGCAGGCGCGGCGCTCTCGGCTGCCGTTAAGCCCGACAAGAATTTCAAAGGCGTCATCATCGGCGCGCAGACCTACAGCCTGCGCGATCGCGACGCCGACAAGGCTCTCCTCGCCCTGCAGGAACTGAAGATCAACACCGTTGAAATGTTCAGCGGCCATGCCGAGCCGGCCTTCCCCCGCGGCACCGCCCGCGAGGAAGTGCGCAAGTGGCGCCTCACCGTGCCGATCAGCCACTTCAAGGACCTTCGCAAGAAGTACAACGACGGCGGCGTCACCATCCACGCCTACAACTACTCCTTCCGCGAAGACTACACGAACGACGAAATTGCTCGCGGCTTTGAATTCGCCGACGCTCTCGGTGCCAAAATCATCACCGCATCGTCCAACGTCACCACCGCGAAGAAGGTCGATCCCTTCGCCAAAAAGGCCAAAATCCGCGTCGGCATGCACAACCACTCCCGCATCGTCGCCAACGAATTCGCCACGCCCGAGGACTTCCTCTCGGCCATGAAGGGCATGAGCAAGTACATCTGCATCAACCTCGACATCGGCCACTTCGTCGCCGCCAATTTTGAGCCGGTGAAATTCATGGAACAGTGGCACTCGCGCATCGTCACCCTCCACATCAAGGACCGCAAGAAGAACCAGGGCGCCAATCTTCCCTTCGGCGAAGGCGACACCCCCATCAAGGACGTGCTCACCTGGCTCAAGACAAACAAGATCGCCATCCCCTCCAACATCGAATACGAATACAAAGGCGCCGACACGGTGGCCGAAATTCGTAAGTGCGTCGAATACTGCCGCAAGATTGTGGCCTAATTCTTCGCTACGATCAAAGGATTGAATCGTCGCGTATTTTTGTTCGGCTTGCCCACGGCGTCGCTCTCCGCCTACGGGTACGCCAAGTTAATTGAACCGGGTTGGTTGGAAGAGACGCAGAAGACGGTCTCCACAGGCCGCGGCCTGCGCCGTCCTCTGCGTCTCGCCCATATTTCGGACTTTCACGCCTCCGGCCTCATCCCGGTTTCATTCCTCGAACAGGCCTTCCGCCGCGTCTTGGCCATGAAGCCCGACCTCATCTGCCTCACCGGCGATTTCGTCACCGCCGACAACGATTTCGACCCCGCCCGCTACGAATCCGCCCTGCAACTCCTGTCCGCCAAGGTGCCCACCTTTGCCGTACTCGGCAATCACGACGGCGGCATCTGGGCTGCCCGCGAAGGCTGGTTCGCCAATCACAAATACATCCGCAACCTCGTCACGCGCGGCGGCGTCCAGGTGCTCCACAACGATTCGGTGAAACTGGAAATCGACGGCATGCCTCTAAACCTCGTCGGTGTCGGCGATTGGTGGAGCGAGGAACTGCAAGCCCGCCCCGCGTTTGAGAAGGTGGACTACCAATCCGCGCCTGTCATTGTGATGAACCACAACCCGGATGGCAAAGACGATTGCGGCCTCCAGCCCTGGGACCTCATGCTCTGCGGCCACACCCACGGCGGCCAAGTAATTATCCCGTTCTACGGCCCGCCCATCGTGCCCATCATCGATACCCGCTACGCCGTCGGCCTCAACCGCTACCAGAGCCGCTGGATCCACACCACGCGCGGCGTCGGCAACATCCGCGGCATCCGTTTCAACTGCCGGCCAGAGCTAAGCATGCTGCTGGTTTCCTGATGCGCCGCTACGCCATCATCGCCGCCGCGCTCGCCGCCGCCTTCGCCGGTTGGACGTTCTACCGCGCCACCCGCGCCGAGGGCGACGCGCGCCTCGCCGTCCGCAACGAAAACGAAATCCCCTTCGATCAACAGACCCTCTCCGACCCTTCCCCCACCGGTTACGAATCCCTCGCCACCCCCGCCGACTTTCGCGACGCCGTCATCTGGAACGGCGATCTCTACGTCGCCGGCGCCAACGCCCTTTTCCGATACAACGCC
>CANIFK010000283.1 GCA_947466555.1 Acidobacteriota bacterium
CTCTGGATTCGCCGATGGTTTTGCCGCATTCCAGGGTAATGGTTTTGGCGATTTCTTCGAAGTCCTCTTCGAGGCGGGCTTTGAGGCGGAAGAGGTACTGGACGCGATCGGTGAGGGGCGTGCGGCGCCAGGCGGGGAAGGCGCGGTGGGCGGCGTCGATGGCGGCGTGGGTCTCAGCGGCGGTGGAGAGGGGGACGGTGGCGAGGACTTCGGTGGAGGCGGGGTTGTGAACGGGGCGCGTGTTTTCGGCGGCGGAAGGGACCCAGTTTCCGGCGATGAAGTTATGGAGTGTAGACATGAGGGCGGAAGGCCATTATATCCGGGGCCGTTGTCTACAGGTTGCGGCGATGCTTCATTTCCTGGCTGATGGCGTCGAGATCGGCGGGGGTCAGGATGCGGGCGGCTATTGCGGGGAAGCGGGCGTCCTCGTTTTTGATGTGCTGGCGGTAGAGGGTGCAGAGCTCGCGGGCGAGGTCGTTGTAGCGGGCGACTTCGGCTTCGGCGGGGGGATTGGTCAGCTGGGCGACGTGGGACTTTAGGGCGTCGTAGATGGACTCGGCCTGGGCGTGCTCGAGTTCCAGATCGTTCAGGAATTGCTGCTCTTCGGGGGTGAGGTGAGCGGCGAGGCGGGGAAAGAAGCTCTCCTCTTCGTCGGCGGTGTGGGTGGCGCCGCTGGAGTCGAAGAACCAGAAGACGGCTTGCAGCGCGGTCAGCGCTTCGGCGGTGCGGTCGAGGAGGTGGGGGCCGACTCGTTCCAGGGTTTGCAGGCGCTCTTCGATGCGGCGGTGGCAGGCGCTGAGGTGATCGATGGGGGTGTCGAGCGTGGCGGATGGCGGGGCGGTCCGGATGTTGATCACGAGCGGGCTCCTTTGTTCATGATGAGCAGCATGACGAGTTCGGTGCGGGCGCGGATGGCGTGCTCGAGTTTCGGGGTCATCTGGGCGAAGGCGCCGGGGCTGACTTCGTGGGTGTCGTCGCCGAGTTGCAGGATGCCTTCGCCGCGGACGATGTAGATGGACGCCGGGAAGGGGGCGGTGTGGGCGGAGAGTTCGGCGCCGGGGGCGAAGGTGAACTGGACGACCTTGTTCTGATCGTCGTTGTGGAGGGTACGGGAGAGGATGCCGCTGGCGGGGACGACCGCGGCGGGATCGACGTTGGCGATGTAGGTGTAGGGGGCCGGGGTGGTCATGCCCTGATTATGCGCCGGGTTTGCGGTTTGGCAACGTGACCGGGGTCACAAAGCGGCGCGAATGGCGTTGGCGACGGGGTCAATGATGGGTTTTTGCGAGACCTTGGCGGGGAGGGAGGTGAGGAGGACGAAGGTGGCGTCCTTGGCGGGGTCGGCCCAGCAGGAGGTGCCGGTGGAGCCGCCGTGGCCGAAGCCGGGGGGCACGATGGCCCAACCGATGCCGTAGGGTTTGTCGAGACCGGTGTTCTGGTTGGTGGTCATGCGGCGGGCGGTCTCCTTCTTTACGGGTGTGCCGGTGGGGTGGAGGAAGGCCTGGAGGAGTTTGGTGATGTCGGCGGCGGTGGAGTGGGCGCCGCCCCAGGGAGCGGCGAGGCCGCGCCAGTAGGGGCTATTCCAGTCCCAGGAGGCGGTTTCGGGGGTGCCGCCGGGAGGGTCGGCGTGTTCGACCTGGATTTTGACGCCGTTGGGATTGTTGCCGAGGTTGGTGGCGGTCATTTTGAGGGGCTGGAAGAGCTCCGTTTTGAGGAACTGGGGGAGGGGCTGGCCGGCGACCTTTTCGATGATGCCGGCGGCGAGGAGGATGCCCATGCTTTGGTAGCTGGTGCGGGCGCCGGGGGTGAAGAGGAGCGGGGTGGTGAGGGCGCCGCTGATGAATTCCGAGAGAGGGGCGTGGCGCTGGCGGAGGGCGTTGTTGTCCGGGAGCATGTCGGGGAGGCCGGAGGTGTGGGTGAGGCAGTGGCGGAGGGTGATTTTGTCGCGGCCGCCGGGGGTGAAGGTTGGGAAGTATTTGGCGACGGGGTCTTCGAGTTTTAGGAGTCCGCGGTCGGCGAGGATCATGGCGGCGGTGGCGGTCATCGGCTTGGTGATGGAGGCGATGAGGAAGGGGGAGTCGGGTTTGGCGAGACCGAAGGCGCGTTCGAAGGGTTGGCCGTTTTGTTCGACGCGGAGGACGGCGGCGCGGAGTTGGCCGGAGGCGATGGCCTTTTCGATGATGGCTTCGGCGGCGCGGAAGCGGCCGGGGGCGAGGAGGGCGGCGGCGAGGAGAGAGCGGCGGGTGAGCATCGGTATTACGATATCGCGGAATCCGATTTACCACCGGGAGGGGTGGTACGAAAGGGGGCGATTTCTTGGGTTATGTTTCGGGCGATTGGAGGTGTTTCGTAGGGGGATGGTGGGATTCTTGGGTTACCCCGGAACGAGTCCCAGGAAGGAACCCTTTTGTTTTCAACAACTCTTGGGTTATTTCCACCATTTCGGGCACTTGGAGGCCGTTTTCGGCCCCGTGGCGGGCGCTTGCCACTTACGGAGGGGGTAGATTTTGTGGCGCCGATGCGGGGGGAGCAAGTCAAAAGGGCTTGTCCTGTTGGTTCCAGAACAAGCCCTTACTATTCCATTATACCAATTTGTCAAGGGTGAGACGGCACCGCGTCACCACAAGTGATTGATATCACTGGAGAAAGCCTATTTTTGAGACCTGTGACAACGCGGCGCTATGATGGCAGAAGGGAGAACAGCGTTGGCGCGTGACGAACAGGTGCTCATTGTGGACAGGGAGAATCGCCCGGTTGGGGTGGCGCCGCGGTGGGAGATGCGCGCCGGGGGTTTGCCGCATCGGGCGACGTACATCCTGATATTCAATGGGGCAGGCGAGTTGCATGTCCAGCGGCGAACGATGACCAAAGACGTCTACCCGGGGTACCTGGATCCGGCGGCCGGAGGGGTGGTGCTGGCCGGGGAGAGTTACGAGGAGAGCGCGGAACGGGAGTTGGCTGAGGAGATGGGGATCCGGGGAGTGCCGCTGGCGGCGGGTTTTGATTTTTGGTTTGATGAAGCGCCGGTTCGGGTGTGGGGGCGGGTGTTTTTGTGCCGGTATGACGGGCCGCTGGTGCTGCAGGCGGAGGAGGTGGACTCTGTTTGTTTCCTGACGCCGGAGGCAGTGCTGGCGAGCGCGGAGAACGTGACGCCGGATGGCTTGGCGGTGGTGCGGCGGTATTTGGCGGGATAGGGAGCGGCTCTGGGTGGGTACAGTGGGCTGAACATCGGAAAAAGACCCGGTGAGTGGTTCGGGTTAACGAACCACAGCGGGAAGATTTGAACGCTTTCAAAGTTTACTGTTGTAGGCCGTGCGATGGACCTAAGGTGAATTACACTGGTGGAGCTAAGTATTAATAGCCCGCCACTCGCCATAAAGGGTTCACCTAATCCTACCGATTACAAGGGGGGGGATGGGTTAGCCGAGCGCTCGCCCGATCTCCCAGGTGAATAATGTGGCAGCAAGCACGATTAGTTCCGATCGTCATAGATCCGGCGTCCCGAAAGTACGCTGTGTGGACCGCGCAGTTTGCCATATTGTTTACCTCCGTGCGATACGGAGTTTAGAATCTCATTCCTGTTACGAATGAGACTTCCCCTATCGCCTCGCAGTGAGGTGTAACTATGAAACAAATTGTGATCTTTCTAACGGCGGCTTTCCTTCTCTACGGTCAGCCTAAGTCTGCTGTATTTGACGGGCGTACGTTCCTGACGTTTACCCCGACAGCGCCGGGCGCCACGCAACTGGGATCGTATCGACTCGATTTCCGGATAGCTAATTTTGCCGCCAAGAGCCAGACACAAGGCATAGTGGGCAACAACAGTGGGGATACGCAATGCCTCCTCGTCCCCAATAGTGTGGAGTTGCGTTGCAGGAACTGGTATGGGGGGTACGACACCGTCCAGCTGAGCCTCGCCGGCCGCAGTGATGTGCGGGCGCGCTACCAACGGGATAACTCAACACGGATTGAATCGTTGGAAATCTGGAATGGAGATGGCACCGGGTACCAAGCCACATCGAGACCCATCGAGGCCATTACGTTCAACGCCGCTACCCGGAACTACATTGGCTCTGTTTGGGGAACGGGCAGCGAATTCACTGGAAAGATTGATTTTGTTCGCTGGTATTCAACGCCGGTACCCATCAACTCCAAGCCGCCAACGGATTCCACGAGTGTTGCCGGCAACATCGTCGATTTCGAATTCGACTCTGCTCTTTCCGACCGATCACCCACGAGGACTTCGTTATCGCTGGTCAGCGGCAGCGTCTCCTATTCGACGAATTCGAGTTTTCCGCCGGTCGCGCGGGTGGCTGGAAGCGTTGTAACCACCGGAAGCACCGCTCTGCTCGATGGAACCGGCTCCAGCTCTATCACGAGCGATCAGGCCCTCACCTACCGATGGACCTGTGTCAGCGGACCAACACAGTGCAGTATTACAAACAGTAGTTCCTCCGTGGCCTCGTTTTCGGCGGCGGGCAGCGGAACATATGTCATTCAGCTACGTGTAACTGACGCCCAAGGACAGAATGCCTCAACGACCGTGGCGATTGGTTCGGTGCCGACGGACTCTTATGGAATCGTGCGTCTGCCAAATACTTCGCTTGACTTGGCCATTGGCCCTTTGACGCGAAATGGCACATCGCCGTGGACGTGGTTTGACAAGACTGAAGTTGCGGCCGCGGACGCCATCATCAAGGCAATACCGGCGGCACCTGGAAGCGTCCCCTTGACGGGGAGCATCACTGTAACCTCCGGATCGACCGTAGTTACAGGGTCAAACACTCGCTTTAAGAGTTCCTTTGCGTGTAATGGATCAGATAACATTATGATCTACTACCCGATACCCGGGGAAACACCCGGGCGAAGAGCCTACTCCGTCGTCTCTTGTCCAACCGATTCGCAGATAGTTATCTCTCCTGCTTACGACGCGTCCAGCACTTCGAGCGGCGTCTCCTACTCGGTAGTCACTACAAACGATAACTATCAATGGGTGAACGGCTCGAATAATTGGAATTATTATGATGCGGTGGTGGCCCTCTACCGGGCGTACTATCGCACCGGGTTCGAGCGCTTCCGAACGGCGGCGCGTTCGCTGGCCGACAAATGGTACGTCTACCCTCTAGACCGAGGACGGGCATGGAAAACAGGCGCGGGATACTGGGGAATGGCACCACGGATGGTTGCGCTCACAGGTCTGATGCTGCGGGCCAATGACGGGAAACCGGAATACTGGAGCAACATTACCGCCATTGGCGAATCCTGGAACAACTGGCTTGCCGGATGGTACCCATGGAACAAGGGCATGGAGGTGGGCGACATTCGGGAACAAGGGTATGCATCCCTGGGGTTGGTGATGATCGCGACGTTGCATCCAGATGCGACCGTACAGAGCCGTTTTCGAGGCTACGCGCTGACGGCCTTCCGCTCCTGGTGGCAACCGACGCAACGCCCGGATGGCGGATGGTACTTCAACCTGGGGGCGAATCAGAACTATTTTGGGGTAGGGACGATGCCGTGGCAGGGGGCTTTCACGGCGACCTATCTGGTGGCTTTGCACCGACTTACAGGCGACGCGACCATCCTTGTCACGCTGAAGAAGTTCGCGGACTTTATGGCTCAATACGGAATTGACCCGAGCAACGACGGCGGCTACTACGATGCTTTCTACCAGTTTTGCCCGGATTATGGCGCCGTTGGGAGCGGCACCGTGAACGTCATTAGCGGCGCAACCGCGGTGAGCGGAAACGGTACGTCTTTTACGAGCACCTTTGGCTGTAACAGCGGCGATGCGATCGCCATTCAGGACAGCACGGGGTTCCGGCGATTCTTCCGAGTTGCCTCCTGTAGTTCGAATGGAGGGCTGCAGCTCGACTCCGCCTATGCGGGAAGCACTGAGTCCGGACTCCGGTATTTGCGGTATGCCAGTGCAACACCGGTCAGCGGATGCGGAGTCTGCCCGTGGGGCACCTGTGGAACGTATGGGACGGGGGCGGCGAGCGAGGCACGTACGCTCCTGAACGCCAGTCATTCCTATTGGGGCTATCTCTATTCCGTTGGACAGGGAGCGACGTACAAGGATATCGGCGACCGGCTTTTTGCCAAGAATCTTGGACCGAATGGTCCGGGCGGCGACTTGCAACACGGACATTATGACGAAGCCGTCGGGAATGCCTCGTTGTACATGTCAAAGAGCTTTGGGTTTGTGGGCGGGGCCGCCGGGGCTCAACCGTATCTGGCTTGGCGACTCGCGCAGCAGACCTTGCCAATTAACATCGTCAAGCTGAGCATCCCGACCTCGCCCCGAACGACCGGCGGGTGGTCTACGGCTCGCGTTGTGCTCACGATGCCGGACGGCACTCGAGTGGAGACGCCGTGCGTTGATGAACAGTGTATTGTCGAGGTCGATGCGGAGGCGCCTGGTTATCTGTACGCCGTCGAGTACTTGGACGCGACAGGTTCGGTGGTCAACAAATCGGAGACGCGTAGCCTTGGGGTTGCAGGCCCCCGGAGTCTTGAGTAAGTGAAGCAGAAATGCCTCGCTGCCCATGGCAAGCTCGCGAGATAACTTGATCAAGATGGGGCGCTTGGCGCCCCATCTTGATTCTGGCGTAACCTGACTGACGCTGAGGCGACGGGCCGGGCGGTCTCGGCGGGCAGCTGATGTGTCGCGGGACATCGTTTCGCTGGGCGAACGCTCTTGTGGGAATCTGGTCGAACGTGCGGCCGGGGAAGGGCGACTACGGTATCCGAGTCACGAATAGTGGCACTATCGCGGCGGCGATCGAGCCATTTCCGAAACCAGAGCCCCAACAGATGTCGTCCTCACACAGGATCTTCGTGGCGGGCTTTCGGATTAGAGTTCCTCGCATGCGCAGGCGGATAACGGGTTGTTTCCCCAGAGCCTGGTGC
>CANIFK010000284.1 GCA_947466555.1 Acidobacteriota bacterium
AGTGGTCTGGTGGGCGAGGCCGGGGAAGGGCGGGTAGAGTTCGGTGGGGACGCCGTTGGTGACGCGCGTTAGCCTGTTGAAGCGGGTCAGCACGAAGAATGTGCGGCCGTCGCCGGAGATCATGACTTCCTGGATGGGGTCGGGGGATTCGTAGATTTGGTTGGACGAGAGGAGGGTCACGCGGCGGTCGTCGTGGATGAGGATTTCATCGCCGTTAGCCGAGGGGGAGAAGCCGGTGAGCGGGGTTGCCGAGCGATAGATTTCGCGCAGCGGGTTGAGCTGATAGAGGGTTGATTGTGTCAGCGCGAAGAGCTTCTGGCCATCGGGGAGGATCGCCGCCGAGAGGACTTGATCGGGGAGGGAAAATTCGGTTTTGGTGGTGGCTGTGACGAGGGTGACGGCGCTGCGGTTGTCCACGGCGTTGGTGAGGAGCGCGCCGTCGTCGGCAATGGCGTAGACGGAGTGGAGCGGGTTGAGAGGAGGGAGCGTGGTGGTGGCGCCGGAGTCGATGTCGATCAGGCGGGCGGCGAGGTTTGGGAAGCCAGCGTCGAAGAGCCAGCGGCCGTTGCGGCTGAGGCGTTGGGTGACGCCCTGAGCCTTGTATGCAAAGGGCCTTCCGTTGCGGGTGAGGGTGACGGCATTGCGGGGGATCCATATCATGCAGCTTCCGAAGCAGGGGGAGTAGGTGACCATGCCGCGGGTTTGGCCGTCGGCGGAGAGGAGGGGGGACTGGGGCTGGATGGCCAGGAAGGGGTCGGCGGCGCGGAAGAGTTCCAGCGGGGCCTGGGGCGTGTAGGCGTAGAGGCGGCTGAGACGGACGGGGTCGGCGGGGGTGCCGTAGGTGGAGAGGAATTGGAGTTCGGAGCCGTCGGCGTTAGTGGCGAGGTTGCTGATCTGGGCGGGCAGCGCGGCTGCCGCGAGGAATACGAGTACGTACCTCATGGCCTCAGAATAGCCGACCTTAGGACTCGAGCGCGGTAAACAATGCCTCTAGAATTTCCTCGCCATATTTACGTACTTTCTGCGGGCCGATGCCGGGGATCAGCAGCAGATCCTCCATCGTCACCGGGCGGCGTAGAAGCAGTTCGGCCAACGTTCGATCATGCAGAATCACATACGGCGCCACGCGATGGCGGCGGGCCATATCGCGGCGCCACGCCTTCAACGCGCCCAGTTTGGAGTCGTCCAGCTCGGCCTTGTAGATGATGCTGCGCGCGGGTTTGCTGTCGTCCTTCTGCAGCCAATCGGGCAGGCCGGCGCAGACGTCGCAATCCCCGCATTTGTCCCAGGCCTTGGGCGTTTCGCCGAAGTATTCGCAGATCTGCCGCATCCGGCAGGTCTCGTTTTCGACGAGGTTTTTGACGGCGTGATACCGCTGCCAGGCCGCGTCCTTGTTGTTCTGATCCTCCATCTGATCGATGAAGTGAACCAGGATGCCGATGTCCCCGCGGGACCACAGCAGCAGGCAATCGGCCGGCTGGCTGTCGCGCCCGGCGCGCCCGGCTTCCTGATAATACTGCTCCGGACTTTTGGGCAGCGAGAGATGAATAACGCACCGCACGTCGGGCTTGTTGATGCCCAGCCCGAACGCCAGCGTGCCCACCATCACATCCGCTTCCCCGTTCATCCACTGTTCCTGGTTCGTCCGGCGGGAATCGGTGTCCATCTTGCCGTGGTAGCAGAGCGCGGGAATGCCACGATCATTCAGCATCGCCGTAGTTTCTTCCACCATTTTGATGGTGGAGGCATAGACGATGATCGACTCGCCCTTGTGGTGGCGAATCGCACGCAACAACAGCTTTTCCTTGTCCTTTTTCGCCGACTCGCGGACGTAGTAGCGCAGGTTGCGCCGCGCGAAACTGGTGATGAAAGTGCGTGGCTGGCGGAGCTTTAGCTGCGTCAGAATGTCGTGTCGTACCTTGCGCGTGGCCGAAGCCGTGAAGGCGGCAATGGGTGCGTCCGGAAAGTGGTCGCGCAGCAGTTGCAGCTGGCGATACTCCGGCCGGAACTCGTGGCCCCATTCGGAAATGCAGTGCGCCTCATCGACCGCGAAGAAGCCCGGATTAGCCTGCGTCAGCCATTCGGTGGTGCTGGGCACGGCCAGCCGTTCGGGCGAAAGATAAAGCAGTTTCAGCTCGTTCCGGTAGATCTTGCGGAAGACCTCTTTGCGTTCCTCGGCGTCCTGCGATGAGTTAAGAACGGCCGCCGAAACGCCCAGCTGAGCCAGTTGCGACGCCTGGTCCTGCATCAGCGCGATGAGCGGACTGATCACCACGCACAGCCGCCCGCTGACGATGGCGGGCAGTTGGTAGCAGAGCGATTTCCCGCCGCCCGTGGGCATCACAACGGCAACATCGTGCCCGTCGAGGATGCTCTGCACAATCTCCTGCTGCTTGGGGCGGAAGCTATCGTAGCCCCAGTATTCGCGCAGCGTGTCGTGGAGGTCCAAGGTGCCTTAAGGCCGCATCAAAACCGGCTTGGCGCCGGTGACGATGGTGGACTGCTTGATCTTATCGATCTCGCGGCGCGCGATTTGCGCCCACTGGGACGAGGGGTCGATTTTCAGATACGTCTGCCAGTGGCTGAGCGCCTTCATCATGTCGCCCTGGCCCTGGTGGAGGAGCGCTAGATTGTAGTGCGCGTCGGCGTACTGCGGCTGAATGCGCAGGGCGGCGTGGTAGTGGACGTAGGCGCGGTCGGGGTCGCTTCGTTCGTCGTACAGGTTACCCAAGTTGTAGTGAGCCAGCGAGTAATTCGGATCGGCCTCAACAGCCGCACGGTAGTACTGCTCGCTCTTCTGCCACTCGCGCTTATGAAAATAGATCGTGCCCAGGTTCACCAGCGCGCCGGCGGCGTTCGGGTTCAACTCAATGGCCTTCACGTAGGCGTCGATAGCTTCATCCACGGGGGCGTTCGACTGCTCCAACTCAAGCCCCTTCTGAAACCAGAAGTCGGCCTGCTCCCGGTTGCGCTGCGGTTCATGGCGCGGGGCCAACGTGCGGGTCTTATCAGCCGTGTCGAAGTCGAAGAACATCTGGCCGGTCACCGGTTCAATCCGCTGACCGGAATACTGCACGCCAATCCGTTTACCTTCGGTGAAGATCTTAACGTCAGCCGGGCTCTGCCCCAGCCGGTCATGCAGCGATTGGAACGACTGCCGGATCCGGCGCGCCGGGATCTTCTGCTCCCGCAGGCTGTTCAGAGTACGAAGGGTGAGCAGGTCCGAGAAGGCGTAGTTATCCGCCGATGAAATGAGACCTTGCTTTTCCCAGTTCCGGAGCTGGCGCTCTTCGAGGGAAAGGACCCTGCAGATTTCCTTGCGAGTCCACGATTGTTGGGTGACCGGGGCCACGAAAAAAGCATAACACGCCCCCTTGTGGACTATATGTGGAAAACCCTCATATGTTGTGGGTAAGTTCTAAGGTCTACGACCCTATGTACTTCGCGTACAGGCTCCGTGCCACTCCTACATCAATAGTTCCTTTAATGATGGCGCGGCCGTCGGGGAAGATGGTCATCTCATAAGGAGCGGGGAAGAAGCGGAGTGCGAACTCGTTGGCGCGGACGGGGGCGAGTTTCTCCAGCCGGGACTTCAATTCGACGAGGTCGAGCGGCTTGGAGCGCTCATGGATCTGGACGGCATCGCGGCCGCAAAGGGAGATCGGGGCGCGCTTTTCACCGTTCAGGTAGGGGAACTCCGGGTCGGGTCCGCACGCGGGGCACTGAGGGTCGCGTGGAGGCTGGTCGATCTGACGGACCGACCCGTTCCATACGTCAATTGTAGTAATACGAAGGCGTGGCTGGTGACCGGAGAGCAGCTTGATCGCGTCGGCAGTCTGAATTGCCGCAATGGTGGCAGTGATGGACCCCAGCACGCCCGCCGTCTCGCAGGTCGGCTGGCCAGATTTCGGAGGTTCGGGGTAAAGACACTGCAGGCAGGCCGAGACGCCGGGAAGGATCGGCATACTGATCCCGTAGCTGCCCACCGCAGCACCGTAAATCCATGGCTTATTGGTACTTAACGCGAATTCGTTGACCAGGTAGCGCGTCTCGAAGTTGTCGGTGGCATCCAGCAGCAGATCCGCCTCGCCAAGCAAGTCTTCTATATTTGTAGGATTCAAGTCAGTGATATGCGGTATGACCGTAGTGCCGGAGTTAATCCGCGCAATAGCACGAGCCGCCGCCGCCGCCTTGGGCATGTTGTCCCGCGCATCCTGCTCCTCAAACAGCCACTGCCGCTGCAGATTGGAGGGTTCGACATAGTCCCGATCCAGGATAATCAACGTTCCAACACCCGCCCGCGCCAACGCCGCCGCCTGAAAGGTACCCAGCGCACCACACCCAATGATCGCCACTTTCGACTGAAGTAGTTTTTCCTGCCCGGCTTCTCCGATCGGAGAGAAGAGAATCTGGCGGGAGTAACGTTCACGCTCTGCCGGGGTCATTTGGCTTTAGGGTAACATGGCGCCCTCGTGTACACGAGTGGTGTCGTGTACACTATCGATATGCTGAAGAACATCACGTTTTCGGTGGAAGAGGAAGTAATCGCCAAAGCTCGCGAAGCGGCGAAGAACCAAAACACTACGCTGAACGAACTGGTGCGGGAGTGGATCGGGCAGTATGCGGGCCGGCAGGAAAGACGGCAGGCCCTGGAAAAGATGTTTGACAAGCTTAAGGATCTCGACCTAAGCGGTCCCAAACTAACGCGCGAAGAGATGAATGAGCGCCGGTAGAGCGTTCTTCGACACGAGCGTTCTGGTGTATTGCTTTGACCAGAAAGACGCGCGAAAGCGATTGATCGCGCATGCCCTGGTTCTGGAGCAGGGCTCATTGGAGGCTGGAGTGATTAGCTATCAGGTCCACCAGGAATTCACGTCGGTCGCCATTCGGCTCCTGCGGGAGGTATCCAAGGTTCGACGTATTCTCGCCGGATTTGAGCACCTGTCCTTAGGCCTGAAAACGGTGCCGCCGTCGGAGAAGCTCTTCCAGATGGCGATCGATCTCTGGGACCGTTACTCCCTCGCCTGGTACGACGCACTAATCGTCGCAGCAGCCCTCGAAGGCCGCTGCGACGTCCTATACAGCGAAGATCTCCAGGACGGCCTGGAGATCGACGGTTTACGAATTGTGAACCCGTTTCGCTGAAGCGCTTAGTGGATGCAGAACTGGTTGGCCACCGTGAAGGTGTTGCGGATCCAGTCGTTGGTGCCGCAGGGCGGAACCAACGTGTCGTCCTGCATGTCCACCGTGTTGAAGACGCTCTTGTTGCCACGCACCAGGTTTTCCTTCGCGTTCGTGGCCACCCGGATCCCGATCTTCGTCTGCGAAATCTGGTTGAACTTCACGTCGTTGTCGCTGGAGCCGGCGCCGACATAGATGCCAGTCTCATTCGCGTTGGCAACCGTGTTGTTGTGGATGCTGTTCTCGTCCGAGTTGTACAGTTCGATGCCGTAGCCGAACTGACGCGAGGGCGGGCCGTTCGGGTTCACCAGCGTCAAACGTTCCATCTTCAGGTTGTGGATGTGGTTCTTGTTCGCGTTGAAGATGCCGATGCCGCTACCCACACCGCGGATCTGCAGATCGTGGATGTGCCACCGGGTATCGACCGAGGTCGAACCGGGAACGCAGATGCCGACCGCCGAGCCAACACTCGTAATCACGCCGTTCGAAATCTCAACATTCTTCAGCGCCACACAAGCCGGCCCGGAGGACGAGATGAACGCCGCCGCCACGCCGTTGCCGGTGTAAGTGAAACCCTTCATATCCACCTTCACGCCATCGGCCTGAATGAAGATCGTCGGAATCTGGCCCTGCGCGAAACAGCTCAGGTTGCCGGTGAACTCATACGTCTCGCCGGCCACATTCAACTTCTGGCCGCACTGCGTAACCGGCGTCGCCGCCGAAGCGCTCATGCAGAAAAACGCCGCCGCTGCGGGCAGGAAAGCGTTGCGTACAAACTTGGTAAACATAGTGGTGATCTCCTTGGTCTATTGCTTGTCTAAGATGTTGTTGGCCTTTGTTTATCGGCCTCACAAGCAATGGCGCAGAGCTCACCGGAAAGTTGTCATCACTCGTCGCGCAAAATTTCGAGCGGCTTCTGATCGAGAATTCTGTAGCTCGCGCCCCACCCCGCCAGCATCGCAATCAACGCGCTGCCGAAGATCGCAATCCCGTTCGGCGCCCAGTCGAACTGGAACTTCGCGTCCAACAGCCGTGTCAACAGCACGTTCGTGAACGCCACCGCCAACAGACTCCCCATCACGCCAGCCACCAACCCCAACAACAAAAACTCCACCGAGAAAATCGCCGCCACCTTCGCCCGCGTCGCCCCCAGCGTCTTCAGAATCACCACCTCGCGCACCCGCCGCATCCGGCTCCCCGCAATGCTCGAAGCCAGAATAATCACCCCTGCCAGAATCGCGAACGCCGAGATAAACCGAACAACCAGCGCCACCTGGTCGATCACCTCCTGCACCCGGTCCAACACGTCGCTCAAGTTGATCACCGTGATCGCCGGAAACTTATCGAACGACACTTTCTGCAACTGCGAAATCTGCGCCGCCTTCACACGAATCGCCCCGAAATACAGCATCGGCACGCTATCCAGCGCCCCCGGCGAAAACACGAACTCCGCGCCCGCGCCCGGCCGAACACTCTCGTTACGATGAATCGCCGCCACCCGCGCATAGATCCGCCGGCCCGATAGTTCCCACTCCGTCAACGATCCCACCCGCAAATGCAGCAGCCCCGCCGGCTCGGCCAGCACCGAAACCTGCGGCTCCTTCGGCGTCCCGGCCCCCCACCACTTGCCCTCCACAACCTGCGTCTGCGGCGGCATCTCGCGCGACCACGTCACCGTCCGCGCCCGCAAAAACCGCTTCGCCGGA
>CANIFK010000285.1 GCA_947466555.1 Acidobacteriota bacterium
CGGCATCGTTTTGCAGCAATACCCCGAGTGGAGAGATGGCCGAGCGGTTTAAGGCGCACGCTTGGAAAGCGTGTGTAGGAGAAATCTTACCGAGGGTTCGAATCCCTCTCTCTCCGCCATAAGTTTCGCCGAATCAAAAGGGCCAGCCTCCGCGCTGGCCCTTCGGCTTTTCGTGAGTGCTGTACGACAAACGTATTCCTAAGTCCTTGTCCTGCAATGGATTAACGGTTTTTCCGTAGAGGCGTTTCGGCGTTCTTCGTCTACTATTGACCTAGCGACGTACATGAAATACCTCAATCAGTCGATGCTCCTCTCCTTCGCGATCTTCCTGCTGCCCGGCTCTCCAGCCAGCGCGGCCGGCGTGTCGGGAGCGATCTTTACCACCGATGCCAACGGCACCATCGTGAATGCCAACCAGTACCCCTCCAAGTGCGCGGTTTACTTGGACGGAGGGCCCGGGCCGCACGCCCCGGCCAAGGCCGCCGGCCTGCCCGATGGCGACTACTTCTTCCAGGTTACGGACCCCAACGGCACCACCCTGCTCAGTACCGATCCGGTCTCTAACCGGCGCTTCCGCGTCACCGGCGGTTTCATCACCGCCTTCACCGGCACCGGCGGCCCGGCGCACCGCACCGGGATCGATCAGGACCACGGCGCGCAGGGCGCCGTCACCATCCAACTGGCCAACCCCACCTGCCCGGACGACTTTCTGAACACCACCAACGCCGGCGGTGTCTACAAAGTCTGGGCCACCCCCGTCGGCAGCTACGTGGGTAACCCGGCCAACGTCGACAACCCGTGCGGCAACGGTTGCTTCCACGGCTTTGTGGCTTCGCAGTCGAAGACCGATAACTTCAAAGCGCTCCCGGCACCCGCCTCCACCTTCTGCCTCACCGTGCAGAAGCAGTTCAACGACGGCTCGGCCACCTATGCCGACCTGCTGGGCTGGGGCATCACCATCACCGACGCCCTCGGCGTCACCAACCAATACACAACCGATTCGACGGCCGGCCAGGTGAACCTGTGCCAGTTGCCGGTCGGCACCTACACCGTCACAGAGAATCCGACGGGCCCCGTTACCACTAGCTGTTATCTGGACGGCCCGCTGCAAACCGGTCTCAATAGCGTCATCCAGCCGACGCAGAGCACCGTGACCTTCACCTGGAACTCCAATGCCCCGGTGACCGTCACCTTCGTCACGTCGATTTTCTGCACGCAATAACGTCAGACGGCGGCTTCGATCCGCTGGCGGTAGGTGTCTAATCCGGGCACCACCGCCTCCGGATCCTTGGCCGCCTCATCCCAACTCCGCAGCCGCAGCAAGTCCCGGAAATAGGGGCTGGCCGCGAAGCCCTGCGCCTCCTCGTCCGACATCGCCCCGCCCTGCAGCGCCAGCGTCTTCGTGCTCGCCTCCGATAGCCGTTCCCGATACTCTGGCCGCGTCGCCACCAGATAGCGCTTGGCCGCCACATGGCCCGACACCAGCGCAATCAGCCGCTCGGAAAACCCGCGCGCCCGCAGCCATTCCACACAACTACTGTCGTGGTCGATCACGCCAATCTCGGCGTGCAGGTTGCCGCCCAACAGGTGTCCCACATCGTGCAACAGCGCCGCCACCACCAGTTCGTCATCGGCGTGCGCCAGCACCGCGCAGTGGGCCGACTGCAGCGCGTGCTGCAGCTGCGTCACCCGCTCCCCGAAATACGCCCCGCTGCCGCCTTCGCCGAACAGCTCCAAAATCTCGTCCGCGACGCTCATGACAGCTCCTCCCAAAGCTCGGCCACCGTTCCGATCACCGCATGCGCGCCGGCCACCATCAGCAGCGCCCGCGCCCCCTTGGCGCCGTGCAGCACCGCTTCATTCGAACTCTCACAAACTCCAATAGCAGCCATCCCGGCGTTCCGCCCCTCCAACATGTCCGACGCCGTGTCGCCCACCTTCACGCACGCCTCCGGCGGGTAGACGCCCAGCCGCTTCATGTTCTCAAAAATCATCCACGGCGCTGGGCGCCCGCCGCCCACCTGGTCCGGCGTCACCAGGCAGTCCGGCGCGTAGCCTTCGCGCGCCGCCTGTGGCAACAGACGCTCCATCATCGCCCGCGTATACCCCGTCGTCGAGCCAATCCGGATACCCGCCGAACGTAGCTTTTCCACCAGTTCCGGCACGCCTGCAATGACGTGCGAATGCTCCAGAATGCACTCCTGCTGCACCGGCAGGAAATCTTCAAACAGAGCCACGGCATCGCGCTCCGCTGGCGCCGCACCGGTCGCCGCCAGCCACGCCGCGTGCACCCGGGGTAGCCCGAGAATGGCGCGGATCTGGTCCAGCTTCAACAGCCCCATCGCGTGCCGGCTCTCCGCCGGCTCCAGTTCCACTCCGCGCGAGGCGAAGATCTGCTTCAACACTGCCGGCGGCGCGTGGCACCCGTAGTCCACCACCGTCCCCGCCCAATCAAAAATCACAGCCCGGGTTTTCATAAAGCATCTCCGCCAGTCCAAACGAAACCGTCATGCCTTTGCCGGATGACGCGGTCACAATCGATACACCCGGCTCCGGGCGCGCATAGAAGAACGGCCGGTCGAAGTGCCTCGCGTAGACGCCGTGCCAGCGCTCGGCGATCGCCATCGACGGGAACTTCGCGAACCCTTGCAGGTAGTTCAGAATCAGCCGGTCGATCTCCTCTTTGTTGAAAATGTCAACGTCCAATCCGTATTCGTGCGAGTCGCCGATGGTCACCGCGCCGTCGGCCGTCTGCGACGCCATCACGTGGATGCCGTACTTGTCGTATTCGGGCAACTCGGCCGCAATGCGCGCCTCGAGCGCGGGCAGCGTCGAGCACACCTTGAACGACTGATAAAAGCGCAGCGTCAGCCCCCCCGCCAGCGCCGGCCCCAGCTCCCAGCCCTGCGGCTGGCGCACCGTCCGCATCATCTGCAGCTTGCAACGGGTGACGCCGCTTGATGCAAATACCTCCGGGTACAACGTCTCAAAATCGTCCCCGGAGCAGACAAATACCTGGTCGGCCGCCAGCTTCCGGACGTCGGTCACGGCCGTGCCGAAGTGGAATTCGACGCCGTACTTCTCCTCCAGAAATTTCGGCAACGCGCCCACGATCAGCCGCGGATCCACCAGCAACTCATGCTCGCTGAATAAAGCGCCGCGCAGCCCTTCGCCCACCACGCTGCCGCTACGGGAGAGCACCTCCGACGGGCCGATCCACCGCGCGCGCTCCGGCTCCAATTCGGCGAACTCCCGCGCCACGGCCTCCTCATCCTCCCGATAGGCCACGTGCAGCGACCCCGTCGGGAAGTACGGCAGCCCGGTCTCCTCCAACACCTCCACCCACAGGTCCCGGCTGCGCATAGCCAGATCGCACAGCAACCCCGCCTTCTGGCCGATGGGCCAGATCATCCCAAAGTTCCGCACCGACGCGCCCACCGCGCGCTGCGAGCGCTCATACACGCGCACCTTGTAGCCGCGCTTGGCGTGGGTATAGGCCTGGGCCAGGCCCAGAATGCCCGCCCCCACAATCGCAATCTGCTTCACGACAAAACCTCCGCTTTCTCTTTCGGAACTCGAATCCACTGCGTGCCGAGCGCCAGCGCGCCGCACAGCACCACTGCCGCCAGCAGTCCGAACAACGATCCCCAGCCGTAATGCGACGACAGATACGACACCGCGTACGGCGACACCACCTGGCCCAACGAACCCACGCCATTCACAAAGCCCCCGGCGGAGGCCGTTGATTCCGCCGGCACCACCTCCTGCAACGCCGCCGCCGCCATCAGCGTGTCGGGCCCGAAGGTGAAGACGCCGATCAGGGCGATCCACACCAGATTCTGCACATAGCCCATCGCGCTCATCATCGGGTATGTCCCGCACAACAGCGCCAACACCAGCATCATCACGCCGCCCACGTGGAAGCGCGCCCCGCCCATGCGTTCCGATAAATGCCCTGCGCCGAGGGCGCCCAGCACGCCCACCAACTCGAACACCGACGACGCGTAGCCGGCCTCGGCCTTGGCGTAGCTCAACTGCTCCGTCATGTAGAGCGGCAGCCAGAACAGGAAGGCGTAGCGCGTCATCTTCACGCAGAAATACATGGAGGCGATGGCGGCCAGCGGCGGCGTGATCTTCAGCTTTCCCGCCGCCGTGACCCGATGGCCGCGCGGCGCTTTCTCCTGAACAAATACGACGAACAACAGCGCCACCCCGCACAGCACAATGCCGGGCACCCAGGCGCCCAGCGTCCAATGCACCTCCGCGCACCGTACCGCCAGCCACGTGCCCGCGAACCCGCCCACCACCAGATGCGTGCTCCACCAGCCCAGCCAAACGGCGCGTTTTTCCAATGGAAATCCATCGCGCGTCAGCTTCAATACGCTCGGCCACCCGGTGGATTGCGCGGCGCCGTTGACGCCCTGCACGATCGCCAACGTCCCTGCCAGCCCCACCCACGCCGGCCACGCCATCAGGCTCGACATCGCCGCCGAAACCAGCATCCCGCACCCGGCCACCCAGCGGGACCCGACACGGTCCACCAGCCGGCCCATAGCGAACTGCCCCAGCGAGTACATCAGCGCATAGCAGAACAGCGCGTTCGCCAGATCGGTCGAACTCATGCCCGTCTCGCTCTTGAGATACGGCATCAGAACGCTAAAGTTCTTCCGGCACAGGTAGTACCCGAAGTAGGCCAGCCACGATATCAGAAAGGTGCGTGCGAATAGGCTCAAGGGCGAGTCCCTTGAGCCTATTCGCGCGAAGTTACAGCGTTATTTCGATTGGCTCAATTTGCCGTTACCGGAACCGCTGGCTCTTGGTCACCACCGTCACGCGCTGGTCGGCCTTGTCCCGCGCAAACGGCGAGTAATAGTAGGACAGCGTCGCCTTGAATTCGGTGCTAGTCCCGACGGGGCTGTCGAAGGTGAACACCTCGTGGCGCGTCTCGTCGGCCGTCAGCCGGGAGTCGATCATCACGCCCGCCGACTTCATGAACACGAAGTGCTCTTTGTCCAAAACCTTTCCGGCCGCATCCTTTACCGTCCGCGCGTAGATCTTCTTGGCGTGGGTCTCTTTCCCGTCGGCCGTCCTCGCGCTCACGTCCAGAATCAACTGCCGCAGCGGCGAACCGGTGGGAATGGAATGGCCAGCGGCGATGTTGCTCACATCCACCGTCACCTTCGCCCTCCCGCCATCCCGCGCCACATCCATCTTCAACTTCACCGCCCGGTTCAACTGCGCCACCGACCGGCTGCCCGCCATGCGATGGATATTGATGCTCGTCGTTGGCTCCCGCTCAAACCGCGCATCGGCCACCTTGCCCGCCTGCGCGGCCATATGGCACGACTGGCAGTTCTTGTTCTCCTTCCCGTACCGGCTGGCCTTCCATTCCGAGAAGGTCGTCAACACCGGGAAGCCCTGCCCGTTCTTGTACTCGTGGCACGGCGCGCAAATCGCCGAGGAAACATGCACCGGCGAGTAAACCGTCGGATGCGCGCTCGATACGGCGTCCTTTAACGGCCCGCTCTTGGCCAGGCTGAATTCGGCGCGAGCGCGCGGGTTGGCGCTGTCGGTATCGACGGTCCGCACGGAGTGGCAGTAATCACACGTCACCCCTTCCCACGTCGTTTTCCGGTCCATCGCCATATCGCCCGTTTGCACTGCCAGCGGCGCATGGCAGCCCAGACACGTCCCCCGCACGGCTGCGCCGCTATCGGCTTCGGCGGCGGCGAGCGCGTCCTGGAACAGGCGCGAATCCATGGCGTGCGAATGCGCCGATTCCTTCCAGGACTCCACAATCGATAAGTGGCACTGGCCACACACCTCCGCGCTGCTGATGGGGTGGAGACGCGCCTGCGCGCTCGCCGCCACCGCCAACGTCATGCCAAGAGCGAATCGGAACAGGGATACGGACATGGCTCACCTTCCTGGGGTTCCTGGTTAGCTTGCGGTTTCTTCGGTCCACGGCGGCAGGAGTTTCACCAGCCCCCAGAGGATGAAGAGGGGAAGTATCATCAACACGCCCGCGGTCAACAGCCCTTCCCGCGTGGCGAATTCCAACTTGTACGTCGTGTAGCCGAGGAAGCTCTTGGAGAAGAGCTGGCCCCCGATCACCACATTCCAGCGCATGAAGAAGATGCCGATGAGCGTCAGCACACTGGCGGTGGCATACATCCTCTTGCGGGTTTGCTCGGCCAGTGTCAGCACCTGTGTCGCCGCCAGAATGGCCAGCGGCACCAGCGTGCCCACGATGATCTGCAGCACGATCTGCGACGTGAACAGCCGCGTGTGCACCATAAAGTCCAGGCTCGCGAAGGACTCTGACGACTCATACGTCCGGTGCAGCAGGTCCAGCATTTCCAACGAAAAATCGATGACGAAGGCGTAGAACAGATACGTGCCAATGGTGTCGACGCACCGCATGTCGATGGTCTTCTTCCGCGCCCACATGGAGAACATGTAGATGCCCTGTACACCGGCGATCCCGGAGACCATGGCCGAGAACAGGAACACGATCGGCATCAGCGGCGTCGACCACCACGGGTTGGCCTTGATGGACCCGAACAGGAACCCAACGTAGCCGTGCAGCATGAACGCCGAGGGAATGCCGACGATGGTCATGATCCAACCCAACCGCTCATCGACGTGCAAACTGGCCGGGCTGATGTTCATCGAACCCAGCGTCAACACCCGGTAGACGATCCGCAACAGCCCCGTTTCGCTCTGCGCGCGGCGGACGATATCGGCCCGGTAGTCCAGCCAGATCTCCACCAGCAATACCACCATCAGGTACCACAGGTAGACGAAGCCGAACATCGCCATGGCCGACTCTTTATGCGGCGTCAGATACATCTCGAGCGATCGCTCCGGATGGCCCAGATGCAGC
>CANIFK010000286.1 GCA_947466555.1 Acidobacteriota bacterium
CGAGGTAATCGGTCATGGCGACAAGGTATGGTTTGTCGTCTTCGATGGGGGCGCCGTTGACGATGTAGCGGAGGGAATCTGGATCGCGGAAGATGCCGAGGGAGATGAGGCCACGCTTGCTTTCGGCTTCGTAGTAGTAGACGTCGCGGTCGGCTTCGTCGAATTCGAAAGAGCGGTCGAGGGCGCGCCGGAGCGAAGAACCTTTGACGAGGCGGGGCGTGAGGAAATCGCCTTTCCAGAGGATGCTTTCGACGGTGGCGCGGAGCTTGTCGTCATCGGTGGCGGGGCCGGCGACGACGCGCTGCAACATCTCTTTGGCCTTGAAAAGATCGCGGCTCTGGAGGAGGGCGACGGAGGCGTTGGCGGTGACGCGCATGGTTTCGAGGACGAGTTGGCGGAAGCTGGCGGCATCGTCGGCGCCGGGGTGGCGGTCGAGGCGTTGGAGGGCGTTTTTCAGGTCTTCGGTGAGGGGGGCGCGGGGCTGGAGATTGAGCGGGTGGGAATCGGCGATGAAGGTGTAGGTTTCGAAGGGCTTTTGCTTGCCATTGAGGTGGACGGACTGGGCGTGGACCAAGATGGCGTTTTCGAGTTTGTCGTCGAAGATGGGTTTGGGGGAGACGACTAGCGGGGGATATTCGGCGGGGTATTTGACGGGGGCGAAGGGCGTGAAGGTGAAGGGATTGGACTCGGCAATGACGAGATTGAAGCGATTTTTGGTGCGGCGCTGGACGGCGGAGGCGGCTTCGGCGGGCATCTGGGCGAGGAGGATCATCTGCGTGTCGGGGGTGCAGTGGCCGACGGCTTCGCAGTAGTCGAGGAGCTGTTCGAGGGACTGGATGGCGTCGGCGGTGGTGGCGCGAATTTCGTGGCGGTTCTTGGGATCGAGCCAGACGGTGTGGAGCAGGCCGACCTGTTTTTCTAGGCCGGGGGCGACGACGCCCATGACGACGGCGTTGCGATTGGGGTCGTGGAAATAGGGGGCAGGGAAGGTGTCTTTGGAGTTGAACTGGCCGTATTGGAAGAAGGGCTGGGCGACGTCGAACACGGTGCAGACCTGGGACTCTTTGAGCTGGGCACAAAGGTGGTAGGCGGTGATTTCTTTGAGGGGTTTTTGAGACTTGGGGAGGGTGTAGACGTTGTCGGCGCTTTGGGGTGTGAGTGTGATGATTTCGCCATTGGCGGGGCAAGCTTCATCGCGGCCCTTGGCGGTGACTGGGCAGAGGACAACGCGGTCGGGCTTGCCGGTGACGCCGAATTGGCGGATCCAGGGGAGGACGGTGGTGGGGAGGGTGAAGGTGACGCCGGAGCCGGTGGTGGTGAAGTTCTTTTTGCGGAAGCGGTCGGGGATGCGGTTGGGCGGGTCGAAGAGTTTGCCGGTGATGACGAGGTTGGTCCCGAGCATTTGTGTGGGTTTCGGTTGGCGGGCGAGGAAGCGGGAGATTTGGCGGAGGCGTTCGGCGCCGAAGTAGAAGTCGTGTTTGCCGGGGACGAGGGCGTCGTAGTTGGCGTCGAGGAGGAATTGGGCGACTGCGTCGCCTTCGATGACGGTGTTGGCGGTGGCTTGGGCTTCGACGATGTTGGCGAACTTTTTGGGGTCTGCATCGCTCAAAATGATCCAGCCGTGGGGCTCATGATAGAGCAGTTCGTCCTTGCCGATGGCCCGGGGGCCTTTGGGGGTGTAGACGACGGCGGTGCGGGCGCGGTAGTCGAGGGAAAAGTGATCGCCGGTGCCGAGGAGGAGGGAGTGGGAGGAGGAGGCGCGGGCCTTTTTGAAAAGGGCTTGGAGAGCCTGGCCGAAGCTGGTTTCGGCGGTGATGCATTTGCGGTCGTAGTGCTGGACGCCGTTGACGAGTTTGCCGGGGTGGAACTGTTCTTCGGCGCAGGCGCGGGCGTAGCCGATGAGATCGCCGGTGTAGATAACGCGGAGATCGGCGGCCGGGAGCGCGGCCGCGAGGAATAGCAGGGTCCAGACTCGCATATGTCTGGAAAGGGTAGCGCAGTTATGGGGTGAAGCGGGCCAGGTTTTCTAATGGACCGTGCGGGTTTTACGGTTCATGTAGTCCATTAACAGATACTGGCCGAGGGTTTGGGGCGTTGTGAAATACGCTTTGCCTTTGCAGAGCTCGGTGACTTTGTGGACGAAGTTCACGAGGTCGTAGTTCTGGGCGAGCATGAAGGTGTTGATCAAGATGCCCTGGCGCTTGCAGCGACTGACTTCGTCGAGTGTGCGGGATATGACGAGCGGGTCCAGGCCGAAGGGGTTTTTGTAGATCTGGCCGTTGTCGAGGGTGAGCGCGGAGGGCTTGCCGTCGGTGATCATGATGATCTGCTTCATATCCTTCTTCTCTTGCTGGAGAATGCGCTGGGCGAGGATTAGGCCGTCTCTTGTGTTCGTGTGATAGGGTCCGACTTGGACGCGGGCGAGTTCGCTTAAGCGCATCTCTTCGGCGGTGTCGTGGAAGAGGACCAGGCGGAGCGAATCGCCGGGGTATTGGGTTTTGATGAGATGGGCGAGGGCGAGGGCGACGCGTTTGGCGGGGGTGAAGCGGTCCTCACCGTAGAGGATCATGGAGTGGGAACAATCGAGCAGGAGCACGGTGGCGCAGCTGGATTGGTACTCGCTTTGGTGGACGTGGACGTCGGGATAATCGATGTCTTTCGCGTTGCCGGTGCGGCGGAGGACGCTGGATAGGGTGGCGTTGACGTCGATGTTCAGGGTGTCGCCGAATTCGTATTGTTTGGACGCGCCGGAGGCTTCAATGCCTGTCGACATGTCGCGGGTATCGTGGGCGCCGAAGCTGCTGCGGCCGAGGGAGCCGAGGAGGTCTTTCAGGGTTTTGTAGCCGAGGAAGTCGAGCGCTTTGTCGGTGGTTTCGACGCGGATTTCGGGGTTGGGATCGCCTTCACGGCCGGGGCCTTGGGGGGGCTCGGAGACGTAGCCATCGGTGATGAGTTTTTCGACCAGGCGATCGATTAACGCTTCGAGCTGTTCGGGGTCGAGCTTTTCGTATTCGCCAGGAGGGAGGAGGTCGCCGTTTTCGAGGGCCTGGCGGATGGCCTCGCGGAGCATGTCGAGGGTGTCCTCGTTATACGGGTAGCCGCCGTAGGGGTCCTGGAAGCCGCTCTGGAGGAAGTAGTCCGAGAGGGCGCGCATGAGGTCTTCGGCTTCGATGCCGAAGTCGTCTTCTTCGAACTGGGAGTAGCGGATCCAGCGCATGGCGGGTTCCTAATTGAACTGGCGGCGTTTGGGGGGGCGAGCGGTGGGAGGCGCGTCGTCGGGGTCGGGTTCCTGGTTGCGGCGGCGGTCCTCGGGGGCGGCGAAGCCGAGTTCTTCGTTGCGGGAGATGCGGCGGTGGGCGTAGAGGCCTTCGAGAATGAACTCGCCGGCGGCGGCGCGGACGGCGTCTGGTTCGTTGGCGGAGAGGCCGAGGGCGCGCACCTTCTCCATCAGGCCGTCGACTTGGAGGAGCTGTTCGAGGAGGCCGGCGGAGCCGGTGGCGGCATCGACTTTAAGGGCGCCGCCGCGCTCGAAGTATTTGATGGTCATGCCGAGGTTGACGCCCTCGAAATAGCTGCTGTAGACGCGGCCGACGGCCATGCGGATGAGGTCGCGGCCGATGGCTTCGGACCCTTTGAGTTCGCCTTCGTATTCGAGTTCGATTTTGCCGGTGATGGAAGGGAGGGCGCCGTAGATATCGGCGACGCGGGGGACGGCTTCGGTTTCGGCGTTTTGGATGGCGCGGCGCTCGGCGTTGGAGACGACGTTCTCCATGACCGATATCGGGAGGCGCTGGGAGACGCCGGAGCGTTTGTCGATGCGCTTGTCGTCGCGGGCGATGAAGGCGACGGCCTCGACGACTTCGCGGATGTATTTGGGCACGATGACCTGGGCGGCGTGGGAACGGGCGGTCCAGGCTTCCTGGGCGGTGATGGCGATGCCTTGGTCGAGGGTGCCGGGATAGTGGGTGCGGATTTCGGAGCCGATGCGGTCTTTGAGCGGGGTGATGATTTTGCCGCGGGCGGTGTAGTCCTCGGGGTTGGCGGTGAAGATGAGGAGGATATCGAGCGGGAGGCGGACGGGGAAGCCCTTAATCTGGACGTCGCCTTCCTGCATGATGTTGAAGAGGCCGACCTGGATTTTGCCGGCGAGATCGGGGAGTTCGTTGATGGCGAATAGCCCGCGGTTGGCGCGGGGGAGGAGGCCGTAGTGGATGTTGAGATCGCTGCCAATATCGTGGCCCTGGCGGGCGGCTTTGATGGGATCGATGTCGCCGATCATGTCGGCGATGGTGACGTCGGGAGTGGCGAGTTTTTCGATGTACCGGTCGTCCCGGGAGAGCCACGCGATGGGGGTGGCATCGCCCAGGGAAGCTACTTGCTGGCGGCCGAAGGTGGAGACGGGGGCGAGGGGGTGATCCTTGATTTCCGAGCCGGCGATGTAGGGGGTCCATTCATCGAGCAGGGTGGTGAGCATGCGGATGAGGCGGGTTTTGGCCTGGCCGCGGAGGCCGAGGAGGATGAAGTTGTGGCGGGAGAGGAGGGCGTTGACGACTTGGGGGATGACGGTGTCATCGTAGCCGTGGACGCCGGGGAATAGGGGGCCGCCTTCGCGGAGGCGGGCGATGAGGTTGTCGCGAACTTCGTCTTTGACGGTGCGACCGGGCGGGCAGCGCTGGGCCCACTCGCTTGCTTTCCATTCCCCCAAAGTTGCCGGACGGTGTGCAGTAGTACCCACGGAATACCCCTTTGGCGATTGTAGCAGCCGGACCCGTTAACAAGTTTGCCTAACTTCCTGATAGAATCCGGCATACACCTCGTAACGGTGGCAATCAGCGGAGTCATGCGGGTTGCCTACTCAGTGGAAAGACAATTGGAATGCCTACCGACCTCCCCGAAGTTGAATACCAGCGCTTTTGGAAGCGCTTGCAGCAAATTGGTTTGAACGCGTATGAAGCGCGGTCGTACCTGGTTCTAGTTGGCCACCCGAAGTTCAAGGCTTTGGAGCTGGCGGCGCGAGCGCATGTACCGCGGCAGAAGATTTACGAAGTTCTGGATTCGCTGGTGGAAAAAGGATTTGCGCAGGTGGTGCGGGAGAAGACGAAGTTGTTTTCGGCCGTGGAGCCTTCGCTGGCGATTCCGGCGTATTTTGCGCGGCGGGCGCAGCATTTGCAGCAGGAGTTGACGGAGCAATCGCGGTTTGCGACGGACCTGGTAGAGGATTTGAACACTTCCTATTCGGAGGGCCAGGGCGGGCGCGGGACGCTGGACTTTTTGCGAATTGTGAGTGAGCCGCTGCAGACGGCGGCCGAATACCGGCGGATGATGTCGGAAGTGCAGCACGAGTATCTGGAGTTTTCGCGGCCGCCGTACGCGGTGGATCCGTTGAACGACGATCTGGTGCGCGAGGCGCGGAAGCGCGGCGTGCGGTGCCGGTTGTTGATTGAAGTGGGCACGCTGGATGACGAGCACCGGCGGCGGCTGATGGAGTTTATGGATATCGGCGTGGAAGTGAGCCAGGTGCCGTCGTTGCCGTTGAAGCTGGCGTTGTTTGACGGCAAGCGCGGGATGATTGCGTTGTTGGACCCGGTGATTACGCGGCCGACATGGACGGCGGTGGTGTTCGACCACGGCGGTTTGTCGGAGGCGATGCAGGGGTTGTTTGAAGACTATTGGCGCAAGGGCATTGCGATGCCTTCGCGGGGCTAGCGGCCGCGGCTTTCGGGGGCTGCTGCGTCTTTGCGAGCGCGGACTTCGCGCACGGCGTAGATGCGGCGGCCCTGACTTTCAAAGTACGTGCGGATGAGCACTTCGCCGAGGAAGCCGGTGCAGAAGAGCATGAGCCCGGCGATCAAGAGCAGGCCGCCGGCCATCATCAATGGGCCGTGCTGGGTGACCAGGTCGCGGTCCATGAAGAGCAGTTTGTAGACGAACAGGTAGGCGAGGATGGCGCCGCCGCTGCCGAGACCGATGAGGCCGTACTTGCCGAAGAAGTGCATGGGCCGGGTGAAGTAGGTCAGCAGGAAGCGGATGGTGATGATGTCGAAGAAGACCTTGAACGTGCGACCGAGACCGTAGTGGGAGACGCCGGCGCCGCGGGGCACGTTCTTGATGGGCACTTCGATGATGCGGGCGCCATAGAAGCTGGCGAGGGCGGGGATGAAGCGGTGGAGTTCGCCGTAGAGGTTGATGTCCTTGAGGACCTCGGCGCGGTAGGCCTTGAAGGTGGTGCCGAAGTCGTGGAGGTCGACGCCGGAGGCTTTTTTCATGAGCCAGTTGGCGATGCGGGAGGGGATTTTGCGGGTGACGGCGTTGTCGATGCGGTTCTTGCGCCAGCCGCTGGCGAGGTCGTAGCCCTGGTCGATTTTTTCGAGCAGGTTGGGGATGTCTTCGGGCTCGTGCTGGAGGTCGCCATCGAGGGAGATGATGACGGCGCCGGCGGCTTCGTCGAAGCCTGCGGCGAGGGCGGCGGTTTGGCCGAAGTTGCGGCGGAGGCGGATGACTTTGAGGCGGGCGTCGGTTTCGACGAGGTTGGCGAGGAGGTCGAAGGAGCGGTCGGTGGAGGCGTCGTCGATGAAGATGATTTCGTACTTGCGGCCGATGCCTTCGAGGACGGTGGTGAGGCGGTCGTAGAGCGGCAGGATGGCCGGTTCTTCGTTGTGGATGGGAATGACGATCGAAAGTGCTGGCGCCGGCATAGTATTTCTTTCCAGTGTACCGCTCGCGCTTTGGGATGTGTTATCATTGAATTTCACGCGGTTTATGGGCCTGTAGCTCAGTTGGTTAGAGCGCTACCTTGACACGGTAGAGGTCTCCAGTTCGAGTCTGGGCAGGCCCACCATAAATTCCTGAACGGCAATAGATCCATTCAGTTGATTGAACC
>CANIFK010000287.1 GCA_947466555.1 Acidobacteriota bacterium
CCGTGGGCGCCGAACATTTTGGTGCGGCCCGGGTAGCAGCCCGTCAGCAGCGCCGACCGCGATGCCGAGCAGATGGCCTGCGGGACGTAGAAGTTGTGGAACGCGCAGCCCTGTTTGGCGAGCCGTTCGACATTAGGCGTAGGGTACGGCGGCTTGCCAAACGGATGGAAGTCCGCCCACCCCGAGTCATCGAGGAAAATGACGACAACATTAGGTCGCTTGCCAGCGGCGGAAAGGTAGGAAGAGCCCAATGCGGCGGACTTCAAAAACGAGCGGCGATCCAGCATCCGCCGAGTATATCGCGGCCCCCGCCGCGGCCTCGCGGCGGGGTATGCTCTTCTCTGTGAGCACGCCCACTCGCCGAGCCGTCCTCGGCACCGCCATCGCCCCCGCCTTCCTGCAAGGTCAGCCGCGCAAGACCTCGCGCCCGAACGTCCTGTTCATCATGGACGACCAGCACCGTGGCGACTGCGTCCGCGCCGATGGCAACCGCGCCATCCACACGCCCAACATCGACCGCATCGGCAACGAAGGCGCCCGGTTTTCCCGCGCCTACTCCACCTCGCCCACCTGCACGCCCGCGCGCAGCGCGCTGCTCACCGGTCTCGGACCCTGGAATCACGGCATGCTCCACATGGTGGAGATGGGCCAGAAATACGCCTTCACCAAACCCCAGGCCATGCGCGACGCCGGCTACTACACCACCGGCATCGGCAAGATGCACTACAACCCACAGCGGGCCCTGCATGGCTTCCACCAGACCATCCTCGATGAGAGCGGCCGCGCCCAGACGCCCGGGTTCCGTAGTGACTACCGCTCCTGGTTCTACTCCCAGGCGCCGCACCTGAATCCTGATGCCACCGGCGTGGGCTTCAATGACTATCCGGCCAAGGCCTACGTGTTGCCGGAGAACCTGCATCCCACTCACTGGACGGCCCAGACGGCGGTGAACTTCCTGAACGGCTACAACCGGCCGGAGCCGTTCTTTTTGAAGGTCAGCTTCGCGCGGCCGCACAGCCCGTATGACCCGCCCCAACGGTTCATGGACCAGTACAAAGACACCGACTTGCCGAAGGCCCACGTGGGCAAGTGGGCCGCCAAGAACGAGAAGCGGAACTCGGACAAGGACGACATCTGGCGCGGCGCGCTGGGCGACGCGCAGGTGCGCTCCTCGCGCCAGGGCTACTACGGCTCCATCTCCTTCGTGGACGAACAGGTGGGCCGGATTCTGGAGGCCCTGGAGAAGCGCGGTTGGCTGGAGGAGACCCTCATCATCTTCACCTCCGACCACGGCGACATGACCGGCGACCACCACTTGTGGCGCAAGTCCTACGCCTACGAGGCCTCGGCGCGGATCCCGATGGCCATGCGCTGGCCGAAGGGCATGGTCAGCACCGCGCGCGGCCAGGTGATCGACCGGCCGGTGGAGCTGCGGGACATCTTTCCCACCTGTCTGGACGCGGCCGGGGTGAAGCACGAGCGCAAGCTGGACGGCGCGAGCCTGCTAAACCTGGCGCGGAATCCGAAGGGCGAATGGCGGGACGCGATCGACCTGGAACACGGCGTCTGCTATGCCCCGGAGAACAACTGGAACGGCTTCACCGACGGCAAGTCCAAGTACATCTACCACGCCCTGCACGGCGAGGAGCAGCTGTTCGACCTACAGAAAGACCCCGGCGAGATCAACGATCTCTCCGGGGTCTCTGCCTCCGAACCTTTGTTGCGACAGTGGCGCCAGCGGCTGGTGGACCACCTGGAAGTGCGCGGGGAGAAGTGGGTGAAGGGCGGCCGGCTGCAGACGCGGCAGGCCATCCCGAAGTCACCGAACTACCCGGCTGTCTAGAACAGGAAACGCAGCCCTAACTGCATCTGGCGCGGGCCGCCGAAGCGGTCCGTACCGGGAGCGAAGGTGGGGATCAGCGCCGTGTTGTTGGCGAAGGGGATGCCCGTCAACGGATTAACCGTGGCGCGGGGGAGGCCGAAGGTGGTCTCGCCGTCGCCGTTGAAGGTCTTGTTGGTGGAGCGGGTGAGGTTGAAGGCTTCCATGGAGAAGTCCAGGCGCATGCGGTCGCCCATCTTGAAGGACTTGAGAAGGCGCATGTCCCAATCGAAGAAGCCAGGTTGGCGGTAGTCGGCGCGGCCGGCGATCTTGCCGTTGACGATGGGCCGGTCGTTGACCGTATTGCCGTCGTTCTGGGTGTCGGCCCCGATGACAGGTTTCACGGGGATGCCGGTGCGGGCGAACAGGAGCGTGCTGACGGTGAAGCCGCGACCGATGTCGTAAAGGACGTTCAGGTTGCCGTTGTGGCGGATGTCGTTCTTGGCGTAGCTGGCGTCCATGGTGAGGTTGTACGGGTTCAGGCCGCCCTGGCGGTTGAAGTCGCGCTCGTTGGAGTCGTCGTCGCGGCTGTGGGCGTAGGTGTAGTTGAGGCCGACCTGGAACCGCTTGCGCATGCGGCGCTGGAGGCTCAGGGAGAAGCCGTCGTAGCGGGAGTGGGCCACGGACTTGTTGATGTTGATCTGGCCCAGCGCCGGATCGGGCCGGGCGATGCGGGCGGCGAGTCCGCCGAAGATCGGGGCTCCGGTGGTGGCATTGGCGCCGGTGGCGGCGACGAGGTTGCCGGCGGCATCGGTGGTGGGGAAGACCGGGTTGCCGTTGGGGAGCACGGTGGGGGCGAAGAGGTTCATGTCCAGGCGGCGCTGCAGGCTCCAGGTGGAGTTGCGGGTGTAGCCGATGGTTACCTTCGTCGTCCGGTCGAGCTCCTGTTCAAGCGCGATGGCGACCTGGCCGGAGCGGGGATTCCGGAAGGACGGGTCGAAGGAGTAGATGCTGTTGATGGGGGTCTTGATGCCGGCCGGGAGGGTGCGGAACGGCTGGGGGACCTTGAGGTACGTGAGCAGGGTGGGGTCGGTGTTGGTATCGAGGACCAGGGTGTTGAGGCCGTTATCGGTGAAGACCCGCTGCATGAGGTAGGCGGGGGTGCGGGCGTCGAAGAGGCCGGCGGAGGCGCGGATGACGGTCTTGCCGTTGCCGGCGACGTTGTATGCGAAGCCCAGGCGGGGCTGCCACATTTTGAGGTCGTTCGGGATCTGGCCGGTGAGGACGGGGTACTTCGGATTGGGGCTAGTGGGCTGCGGATTCACCTGGCCGTCCCAGCGGAGGCCGGCGGTGAGGACGAGGTTCTTGGAGACGCGCCAGGAGTCGGTGACGAAGAGGGCGAAGTCCTTCTGCATGGCGTCGTAGAAGCCCTGGGTGCCGTTGGCGGCGATGGACTGCTGGTAGCGGGCGATCTTCGCATTATTGCCGGCGACGGCGGCCAGGTAGTCGGCCAGCGTGGAGAACGTATAGGCGCCGCCGTAGTTGGTTTCGCGCTGCTGCTGCTGGGGGTTGAAGTTGAGGTCGACGCCGAATTTGATGCTATGGTTGCCGCGGTTCCAGGTGACGTTGTCGAGGATCTGGTAGCGGGTGGCGTTGTAGATGTAGGTGCCGTTGCTGGAGCCGCCGAGGGTGCCGAAGTCGTTGACGGTGACCTGGGCCAGATCGCTGTTCGGTTTCTGGGTTCGATTGTCGTAGGCCCACTGGGCGCGGAGCTCGTGGAGCATGTTGGGGCTGACGACGGTGGTGACGGCGGTTTTGAGGCCCTGGCTGGCGCGGTCGAGGATGGTGTTGTTGGTGGAGGCCTGGTTCGTTTGGCCGCTCTGACCGCCGAAGTTCAGGCCGTTTTGCGAAGCGTAGGTGTACTGGAGGTTGACGGTGGTGTTGGGCGAGAGGCTGTAGTCGAGGCGGCCGAAGGAGACGAGCGGGTTGTTCTTCTGATTGAAGGTTCCCTGCTGGCTGAGGATGTCCTGGGGGATGACGACGTTGCCGGTGGGGGTGTTGAATTTGACGGTGTAGGGGATGGTGACGAGGTTCTTTTCGAGGGCGCCGAAGAAGAAGAGTCTCTCCTTCCTGATGGGCCCGCCGAAGGAGGCGCCGAGCTGGTTCTGGGCGTTTGCCGAGGAGTCATTGCCGAAGGCGTCGGGCGAGGTGAGGCGGCCGTTGCGATTGGCGTAGAAGGCTTCGCCGTGGAGGTCATTGGAGCCGGATTTGGTGACGACGTTTACGTAGCCGGCGTTGGTGCGGCCGACTTCGGCGGAGGCGCCATCGCGGACGACCTGGAACTCGCGGACGGCGAGTTGGGGGAAGAAGTAGGCGGATTCGTTGGGGCCGCCGCCGCGCTGGCCGCCCTGGAGGGAGTCGTTGAAATCGACGCCATCGACGGAGATGTTGGAGTTGATGGAGCGCTGGCCGTTGACGACGATGCCGTAGCGGTTGCCCTCCTGCATGACGTTGGGGGTGAGCTGGATGAACTCGACGAAGTTGCGGCCGCGGATGGGGAGGTCTTGAATCTGGCGCTGGCCGACGGTGGTGGAGTTATTGATGTCGGAGCGGTTGACGATTTCGGCGGTGGCTTCGACGTTGACCTGGGTGGAGACGGATTCGATGGGGAGGGTGAGGGTGACGGATTTGGTCTCGCCGACGAGGAGTTCGATGGCGGCGGCGCGGGCCTGGCCGAAGCCGGGGGCTGCGGCTTCCAGAGAGTAGACACCGACGGGAAGGGCGCCGACGCGGAAGTCGCCATCGATGCTGGAGTGGGCCTTGCGGCGGAGGCCGGTTTGAACGGAGGTTACGGTGATTTGGGCGGATTCGATGGCCTTGCCGGAGGGATCGAAGACGCGGCCTTCGAGGGCGGATTTGCCGGTTTCGGATTGGGCAAAAGCGATGGAGCCGGCCAGGAGGGCGGCAGTAAAGACCCAGCGTATAGCGTGCATGGACCGAGCGTAGCGAGCGTGGGTTTCGATGCCGCTGCAGTTCAGTTTCAGGACGATGTCAGATCAAAAAAAAAGACGGGCGAACGGAGTCGAGTCTCGGTAAAGACCCGGAACCGTTCGCACCGTTTGGTTAGGCGAACGTCGTGTGGCTAGCGGCTACCTTTCGGTGGTGTAGCCGGGGGGCAGGGAAACGCCCTGGCCGAAGAAAAACTGTTCCATTTGGGCAAAGAGGAATTCCTGAGCCTCTTTGGTGCCGAGGTTGAGCCGGTACTCGTTCATGAGCATCTTCATGTGCTCCACCCACATCTTCCACGCATCTTTGGAGATGGTGTCGTAGATGCGCTGGCCCATGGGATGGGCTTCGAAGGGGTTCTCGTCGAGGCCGGGAAGTTCCTTCTGGAGCTTGGCGCAGAAGACCATGCGAACGGGGGTAGGATCAGGCATAACAGAAACCTCTAGGATACCCTACTCCTCTTCCGATTCGCCTGCGTCTTCACCGGCTTCGAAGTCTTCCTCTTCCAGTTCGGCGGCGCCGCCGGTGGGGGAGAGGGAGTCCAAATGGGGCAGGAGCGCGGTGGTGGCGGCGAAGAGGGTGGGCCAGTAGTTGTCGGGGCTGGTGTAGGGCCGGATGGCGAGTTTGAGATGAGTGGCGTTGAAGGAGAGGAGTTCGACTTCGGGGGCGGGCGATTCGAGGACGCCGGGCGTGGCGGCGAGGGCTTCCTTGCAGGTGACGAGGAGGGCGGGGAGGTCGGCATGGCGGGAGGCGGAGCCGATGAGTTCAATGCGGCGGGTGGGGTTGGAGTGGTAGTTGCGGAGGATGGAGCCGAGGACTTTGGAGTTGCCGATGAAGGTGCGGACGTTGTCCTGGGTGAGGAGGGTGGTGGTGAAGAGGCCGACTTCGGTGATGATGCCGGTGATGCCGGCGGTGGTGACGTGATCGCCGACTTTGAAGGGGCGGAGGACGACGAGGAAGGCGCCGGCGGCGAAGTTGGAGAGGAGGCCCGACCAGGCGGCGCCGATGGCGAGGCCGGCGCCGGCGATGAAGGCGGCGAAGGAGGCCGTCTCGATACCGAGGACGCCCATGAGGACGACGGCGAGGGCGATGTTGAGGGCGACGGCAAGGGTGTTGCGGGCATAGCCGACGATGGTGTGGTCGACCTTCTGTTTTTCGAGGCGGGCGACGAGGAGGCCGAGGCCGAATTTGATGAAGGCGCGACCGATGAACCAGACGGCTACGGCCCCAAGTAACTTGAGGCCGTATTCCGAGAGACGAAGGGCGATGTTATCGACGAGGGACTTGGCTAAGGGCAGTGCGTCCATTTGGGGGAGTGTAGCGCATCCGGAGCCGTGCGGCGGCCACGCCCGCGACTCCCAGAAGGCCGAGTACCCACGTGGACGGTTCCGGTGTGGCGACAACGGCGTAGTCCACCGTTAGCGCGCCGGAGCCGGTGAAGCAGCTACCGCAGGTATTGGGGTTGTCGGAAAACGTCTCGTACAGCACCAGGAAGGTGCCGGTATCGACGTCGCCGGGGAGAGCGGATGGATCGATGCGGTAGCTGCCGAAGCCGGTGCCGTTGAAGGCGTCAAAGTACTGCACCCAGTCCGGCGCGCCGGGCCCGAGGACGCCTCCGAGCGGGCCACCCTGGCCGGAGATGAAGTCGGTGAACTCGCCGAGCGTGGGAAGCGTTTGATTCAGAACTACGGTGCCGATAATGGTGGTCCATTCCAGCGGATCGGCGGTGAGGGTGAAACCCCAGCCGGTGGTGTCTCCAGGTTGGGCGTAGACAGGCCCAACAGAGGGGTTGAGGGTGAGAAGGGGGGCCGCGTGGGCGACCCCTCCGAGTGTGAGTGTCAGAAGTATAGTGAGTGTAGTTTTCATGGGGTTCTACCGGAATAGGGTGATGGTGTTAGCACCGGTGTAGGCGCCTTTGTTGGCTTTGTAGAGAACGCGGAAGGTGACTCTGGTCGCCGAGGTTGGCCAGGCAAAATCGACCACGGTTTGGCCGGTTTGCTTGGGGAAGATGGTGCCGACGGCGATACCGCC
>CANIFK010000288.1 GCA_947466555.1 Acidobacteriota bacterium
CTTCGTGCTTTCGCGAGAGACTGTTTGCCCGGAGCCAGGCACCGAGCGAAGGGTGGGACAGGAGGGAGTTTTGTGCTCCCTCCTGTCTGACTAACTGCTGTTAGGCCTGATTCACTTTTTCCCAGGTCATGGGCTGGCCGCTGGTGCAGGCCGTGAGCGCCATTACCGCGACGAGAGTGCTTTCGGCGCCCCAGAGGGCGGCGTTTTCAATCTTGCCGGTGCGGACGCCTTCGACGAACTGGTTGACGTTGTCGAGCGTGATGTCGTACTTGGTTTCGCCGGTTTCGTTGGGCTTGCCGGGGCGGTAGATGGTGTAGCCCTTGCGGCCTACGTTCACCGAACCCTTCTCGCAGACGAAGGTTTCCGACACGTCACTATAGCCGACCATGTTGCCGAATTGGTTGGCGGTGTAGCTGCAGATGGTGCCGTCTTCGAACTGGAAACTGCAGGCGAGGCTGTCGTAGATATCGCCGATATCGGTACGGGACATGCGGGAGCCGTGACCGGAGACGCGCACGGGATGGGTGCCCATGAACCAGTTGACGACGTCGATGTTGTGGCAGTCCTGCTCGATCAAAATATCGCCGGATAGTTCGCGGTAGAAGAACCAGTTGCGGATGCGTTCCTGGTCCTTCGGGTGCCCCTTCTTGATGGGGGGGCCACCGCCCATCCAGGCGGCGCGGATCTGGAGGATGCGGCCGAGTTCGCCGGACTTCACGACGCTGTGGACCTTGCGGTAGTCGGTGCCGTAGCGCTGCTGGTAGTCCATGCTGATGCGCTTGGTGGGGTCGGCGGATTTCGCGGCGCGGAGAACACGGTGGCACCCGGCGGCGTCGACACCGGCAGGCTTTTCGAGGAAGATGTGCTTCTTGGCCTTCACGGCGCGTTCGAAGTGTTCGGGGTGGAGGAAGGCGGGTGTGGCGATGAGGACGGCGTCGATGGACTTGTCGGCGAGGAGGTCGTCCATGGAGTTGAAGCGCTTGGCGCCGGAGTACTTGGCGGCGGCGGCCTGGAACTTGTCCTCGTAGATGTCGTTGAAGGCAGCGACCTTCAGATTTTCATTCTTCGCGAAGAGGCCGCTGACGTACATGCCACGGTTGCCGCAGCCGATGAGGCCGAGCGTGACGGCGGAGTTAGCCTGGGAACCGCGCACCGATTGCGAGCCGATGATGGAGAAGGCTGTGGCGGTGCCGGCGGTTTTCACAAAGTTGCGGCGGGTGTTTTCCTGGTTCATGTGAGTGTCCTTACGGGGGTGTATGTAACCGCTTGCTATTATGTCATTCCTTGGTTGCGAGGGCTACGGATGGCGCGACAATAAAAAGGGATGGATTCGCCCCCCGATTTTGTAACGCAGGATCGCGTTGGTGCATCCATTTTCAGACTGAAATTCTTTATGAACAACCGCATTATTGTTTCGCTAGCGGCCTTGGGCCTGAGCGCGATGGGCCTTTTGGCCGACCAGATCGTGATGAAGAATGGTGACCGCGTCACCGGCAGCATCATCAAAAAAGACGCGAAAGATCTAACGATCAAGACCGAATATTTCGGGGTGGTGACACTGCCCTGGGAGCAAGTGGCAAGCTTGACGGCGGACAAGCCGTTGAACGTCGTCATTGGCAGCGGGCAGACGGTGCAGGGCACCTTGGCTACCGCTGGAGAGAAAGTGGAAGTGGCGGCTGGCGGGACGAAGCAGACCGTGGCTCCCGCTGAGATCAAAGTGCTGCGTAACGACGCCGAGCAGAAGGCCTATTTGCGCCTGTTGAATCCGGGTTGGGGCGACCTGTGGGTGATTAACGCCAACATCGGGATCGCCGGCACGTCGGGCAACGCGAAGACGTCCACCTTTACGACGCCGGTGAATGCGGTGCGCATCACCAACAACGACAAGACGACGGCGTACTTCAACTTCATTCGCGCATCGGCTTCGATTGGCGGCGCTTCGGCAGCGACGGCACAGGCCGTACGCGGTGGATGGGGCTACGCGCGGAACTTGCGACCGAAGCTGTTCGTGAACACCTTCAACGACTACGAATACGACAAGTTCCAGAACCTGGACTTGCGCGTTGTGCTCGGCGGCGGTTTGGGCTACATCGCCTGGAAGGGTGAGAAGGGGCGCCTGGACATCATCGGTGGTGGCGCGTACAACCGTGAAAAGTTTGACCCGATCCGGCCTCGGCAGCCGTTCACGCGGAACTCGGCGGAAGTTTACTGGGGCGACGATTTTAACTACAAGTTCTCGCCACGGATTTCGTTCTTCGAGAACTACCGGATGTTCAACAACATGACGAACACGGGCGAGTACCGCCAGAACGTGGACGTGGGCGTGGCGGCGGCGTTGACCAAGTGGCTGACGTGGAACGTGGCGCTGAGCGACCGGTATTTGAGCAACCCCGCGCCGGGCCGGAAGAAGAACGACTTCCTGTACACGATGGGGCTGGGCTTCACGATTAAGCGCTAGTTCGGTCTGCGATAGATGAGAATGGGGTCGGGCCGCTCCTGGGTGGCTACGGCCCCATTTTTTTCGAATGTTTTGAGGGAAAAGCGCACGACGCGTTTTTCGCCCTGGGCGGAGATGAAGCCTTCGTTGGTGCGAGGGTCGATGTGCATGCCTTCGGCGTTGAGGCCGACTTTGATGCGTTTGATTTCCTTACCCGTTTTCAGGTCGATGACGGCCATGGCGCCATCGACGATGAGGCTGGCGAGGATCTGTTTTTCGCCGGGGAGGAGTTGGAGGCGGACGGGTTGGCCTTCGATCTTGAACGTGCGGCGGATGGCCCATTTTTGCGTGTCGATTTCGACGACGGTGTCGGCGGTGCGGGTGGCGACATAGATCGTTTTCTCGTCGCCGGTGAGGGCGAGGCCCATGGGGACGCCGCCGACTTCGAGGTGTTTGGCGTGGCCGGTTTTGAGATCGTGGACGGTGATGGCGGCGTTGCCGGCGTTGGCGGTGTAGAACTTCTTTTCGTCGCGGGTGAGGGCGAGCATGTGGGGGAGAACCTTGGCCGCGTAGGGGATGGCGCGTTCGATTTTGCGTTGGAGCGGATCGATGATGAGAACGGCCGAGGGCAGGTCGCAGGTGACGTAGAGCTTGCCGGAGCGGCCGAGTTCGATGCCATGGGGGCGGTGGTATTGGCCGAGGTTGATTTCGCCGGTGACTTGTTTGGTGGCGAGGTCGATGATCGAGATGGTGTTGCCGCCGGGCGCGTCGTCGGTCCAGCGGGCGGTGCCGTAGTTGGTGACGTAGAGGGATTTGCCGTCAGCGGAAAAGACGAATTCGTGGGGAATGTGGCCGACTTTGACGCTGGCGACGGGGGCGCCGTTGGCGAGATTGTAGAAGCCTACGGAGTCGTTATTCTTTTCGACGACGAGCAGGAGATCGGCGGCGGAGGCGGTGAGGAGGGAGACGGCGAACAGGGCGGCGCGCATTTGGGTTGAGTGTATCGCTAAGCTGATAGGTTGGTCTCTGTTCAGCACGTTTCGAAAGTCTATTCGCTCTATGAGCGCCCGGCCGACCGTTTAGTGGCGCTGTTGCCATTGATTGGAGAAGAGCGGGGCCGCGAGTTCTGGGCGCTGCGCGATGTGAACCTGCGGGTGGAACCGGGGGAAGTGTTTGCGCTGGTGGGGCCGAATGGCAGCGGGAAGTCGACGCTGTTGCAGATTGTGGCGGGGATCATGCAGCCGACGCGGGGGCGGGTGTTGACGTCGGGCCGCATTGCGGCGCTGTTGGAGTTGGGCGCGGGGTTCAACCCGGAGTTCACGGGGCGGGAGAACGTGTTTCTGAACGGCGAGATCATGGGGCTGAGCCGGGCGGAGGTGGAGACAGCGTTTCCGAAGATTGAAGAATTTGCGGGGATTGGCGCTTTTATTGACCGGCCGGTGAAGGAGTATTCCAGTGGCATGTATGTGCGGCTGGCGTTTTCGACGGCGATCCACGTGGAGCCGGAGGTGCTGATTGTGGACGAGGCGTTGGCGGTGGGGGATGCGATTTTTGCGAATCGCTGCGTGCGGAAGCTGGAAGAGTTGAAAGAACGGAAAGTGACGATTTTGTTTGTGTCGCACGATTTGGGAATCGTGAAGCGGCTGGCGGATCGGGCGGCGTTGATGCTGCATGGGGAAGTGGCGGCGGTGGGCAAGCCGAGCGATATTGTGAACCGGTACGTGGGGCTGGTGCATGAGTTGCAACTGCGCGATACGCCGGCCGAGGGTGGCAGTTATCGGCATGGGGATGGGACGAGCCGGATTGAATCGATTGTGATTTTGAACGGGCGTGGGGAAGAGGCGACGAGTCTGCTGAGCGGGGAGCGGGCGACGATTCGGGTGCGGGCGGTGTTTGCCAAAGAGAGTGCGTCGCCGACGGTGGGAATGTTGATCCGGAACCGGCTGGGCGTGGACGTCTATGGGACGAACACGAAGGTGGAAAAGGTGGAATTGGGGACGTATGCGGCGGGGGATGTGCTGGAGATTCAGTTCGCGCTGGATTGCCTGTTAAGCCGGGCGGAATATACACTGACGGTTGCCACGCAGCACGCCGATGGGGCGAGTCAGGACTGGATCGATGACGCGCTGAGCTTTGCGGTGATCGACCACCGCGACACGGCTGGAATGATTCAATTGAACACGGAGATTCAATGGCAACGCAATCCGTAGGCGACACTTCGTTTTTCGGGCATCCGCGCGGACTTTCCACGCTCTTCTTTACGGAGATGTGGGAGCGGTTCAGCTATTACGGGATGCGGGCGATTTTGATTTTGTACCTGACCGCGCAGTTGCAGAATGGCGGATTGGGGATGGATAAGACCACCGCCGGGGCGATCTATGGGATCTTTACGGCGTCGGTGTATTTGCTGAGTTTGCCGGGGGGATGGGTAGCGGACCGGATTCTGGGGCAGCGGAAGGCTGTACTGTATGGGGGCATCATTATCGCCGCTGGGAATGCGCTGCTGGCGGCGCCACTGATGTGGACGTTTTATTTGGGCCTGGGCATGATCTGCGTGGGCACGGGGCTGTTGAAGACCAACGCCAGCACGATGGTTGGGGCGCTGTATGCGAAGGGGGACACGCGGCGCGACGCGGGGTTTTCGCTCTACTACATGGGCATCAATCTGGGCGCCTTTTTGGCGCCGTTGGTGATCGGTTATGTGGGCCAGACGATCAGTTGGCGATGGGCTTTTTTGTTGGTGACGGTGGGGATGTCTGTAGGGTTAATTCAGTATGTGATGACGCAGCGGTTTCTGGGTGAAGCGGGGCTAAAGACGGCAACGCCTCCGGGGGCCGAAGAGAAGAAGCAGTTGGCGCTCGGGCTGGGCGCGGTGGTGGGACTGCCGCTTTTGTTGGGCTTTTTGCAGACTTCGGGCGTGACTTCCGTTTCCATTGCGGGCATCGCGGATGCGTTTTCGGTGTTGATGGCGCTGAGCTTTGTGGGGATTTTCGTGGTGCTGTTCCGGGCAGCGATGCCGGGGCAGGAGCGGAAGAACATCGCGGTGATTTTGTGTTTGTCGATCGCGTCGGCGGTGTTCTGGTCGTCGTTTGAACAGGCAGGGTCAACGTTGAATCTGTTCGCCGATGAGCGGACGCGCAACGAGGTATTCGGCATGGCGTATCCGTCGAGCTGGTTCCAGTCGGTGAATTCCATTTGGCTGCTGATTCTGGCGCCGTTGTTCTCTGTGCTGTGGATCAAGCTGGGGCCGCGGGAGCCGAGCGTGCCGGCGAAGTTCGCGCTGGCGCTGTTGTTTGTGGGGCTGGGATTTTTGATCCTGGTGCCGCCGGCGGCGGTGGCGGACGCGGGTGAGAAAGTGAGCCCGTTCTGGCTGGTGTTGACGTATCTGCTGCACACGATCGGCGAGCTGTGTTTGAGCCCGGTGGGGCTGTCGGCGATGACCAAGCTGGCGCCGGCTCGGATGGGGGGCGTGATCATGGGTGTGTTCTTCCTGTCGATTGCGACGGGAAATTATATCGGCGGGCGGTTGTCAGGATTCTACGAATCGATGAAACTGGAACAATTGTTCCTGTATGTGGCGCTGTTCGCGATTGCGGCGGCGGTCGTATTGACGGTATTTGTAAAGCCGCTGCGCGGCTTAATGGGAGAGGCGAAATGATGAATGTCGCGGCGATTCAACAGGCGTTGCGGGACGAGAAACTGGACGGGTGGCTGTTCTTCGACCACCACTTGCGCGACCCGCTGGCGTACCGCGTTCTGAGCTTCGACGCGCCGCGCATCCCGACGCGGCGGTGGTATTACCTGATCCCCGCGAATGGCGAACCGCGGAAGCTGGTGCACCAGATTGAGCCGGGGATGCTGGACGCGCTGCCGGGCACGATGCAGACCTATTCCAGCTGGTCGCGGCAGGTGTATGGATTGACGACGCTGCTGGCCGGTTGCAAGCGCGTGGCGATGCAGTATTCGCCGATGTGCGCGGTGCCGTATGTGGCGATGGTGGATGCGGGGACGGTGGAGTTGATCCGCGAGCAAGGCGTGGAAGTGGTGACGTCGGCGAATCTGGTGCAGATCTTTGAAGCCAAGTGGACGCAGGAGAAGTTGGACTCGCACATGGCGGCCGGAGTGCTGGTGGATGAGATCCGGCGGGCCGCGTTTCTGGAGATCGGCGACCGGTTGCGCGGGCGGGAGCCGGTGAATGAGTTCATCGTGAAGAACTTCATTTTGGAGTCGTTTGAGCGGGCCGGGTTGTTCACCGATCACGGTCCGATTGTGGGCGTGAACGCGAATGCGTCGAACCCGCATTACGAGCCGATGGCGGACAACCATGAGGTGATTCAGCAGGGCGATGTGGTGTTGATCGACCTGTGGGCGAAGTTGAACAAGCCGGGGAC
>CANIFK010000289.1 GCA_947466555.1 Acidobacteriota bacterium
CGTGACGACATGCTCATGGTCCGCCTTCGGCGTCCCGCGCCGCATCCCGCTGTCGATGAACCAGCGGCCCATCTTCGCCATCCCGCCAATGATCGGGACCTCAAAGAAGGTCGCCCGCGGCTCCTTGTCGAAGTCGGCCCGGAAGTGCTTCACCCACTCCTCCACCGCGAACCGGGACTTATAGGTGAACCCGATCGCCAGCAGCGCCGGTTTGCCCTGCGCCGCACCGGGCAGCACCGCTTCCCTTCCCGTCAGGAACTCGCCTTTCAGCGGCGGCAAAGTGCCACCCACCTCAATCGCGAAACTGGAAACAGAGAGCATGAGAACCAATAGCACCCGCATTTCCTTTTAGATTCCTCTGCGATACGATTCGATGCGATGAAATGTGTATCCCTATTATTTCTGGCTATCGTGGCGTTGATGGCCCAGGACCGTCGCGTTAGCTTCCAGGTGAAACTGCCCACGGCCCAGAAGGTGGAGGTGATGCCGGGCGGCGGCGCGAACGGCCTGGGCAAAGGGCCGTTCCCGATGACCCGGTCCGCCGATGGCGTCTGGTCCACCACCATCGGCCCCGTGCAGCCAGGCTTCCACTACTACTGGTTCCTGGTCGATGGCGTACCGGTGAACGACCCGGCGGCGGACTCCTTCTACGGCTGGGGCCGGAACGTCAGCGGCGTCGATGTGCCCGACCCCAAGCTGGACTTCTACGAACCCAAGGACGTCCCCCACGGCGAGGTACGGATGCACTGGTACCGCTCGAAAGCGACCGGCAAGATGCGGCGGGCCTTTGTTTATGCGCCTCCCGGCTATGATGCCAACCCCAAGACCCGTTACCCGGTGCTCTACCTGCAGCACGGCGCGGGCGAGAGCGAACGGGGCTGGACCGCACAAGGGCGGGCCAACTTCATCCTGGACAACCTGCTGGCCGCCAAGCAGGCCAAGCCCATGCTGATCGTGATGGACAACGGCTACGCCGGCAAGACCAACGAGCTGTTCGGCGACGTTCTCATTCAGGACCTGATCCCCGAAATCGACCGGAGCTATCGGACCAAGCCCGACCGCAAGCACCGGGCGCTGGCCGGCCTTTCGATGGGCGGCGGACAGGCGCTCTCCAACGGTCTCGCGCACACCGAACTGTTCGCCTACGTCGGCCTGTTCAGCGGCGCCGGAGCTCGGAACTTCGACGTAGCGAAAGCCGTCGTGGCGGCCAAGCTCTCGCTGTTCTGGATCGGCTGCGGCACCGAGGACTTCCTCTACCCGGCCAACCTCAAAATGCACGAGGCGCTGACCGGCGCCGCCATCCGCCACGAGTGGTTCCCGAGCCCGGGTCTGCACGACTGGCAGGTCTGGCGTTTGCACCTGCATACGTTTGCGCCAAAACTCTTCCGGGATTAGCCTGGATGCAACGAAGCCGACACATTGAGTTGGCAGACTGGATACCATGCGGAACCTCCTTTTCCTCTTCGCCTCTGTCCTGGCGGCGCAGCCGGCGCCTGTCGCCCTGCCCAACGGCTGGCGGATCACGCCGGCCGGCAAACACGTCGCCACGCCGGACTATGTCCTAAACCTGACCACGGCGCCCAGCGATCAGCAGATCGTGGCGCTGCACTCGGGCTACAACCCGCATGGCCTGATGGTCATCGATCCGAAGAACGTGGAGATCACGCAGAAGACGCCCCTCAAGTCCGCGTGGTTCGGCCTCGCCTGGGCGCCGGATGGCAAGACGCTCTACATCTCCGGCGGCAACGCCGAATCGCGGAAGGACCCGACGGCCGCGCCCGTTTATGGTTATGGCTATGCCGCCGGCCGGCTGAGCGACCAGCCCACCAAACAGTTCAAACACCGGTTGCCGCAGAACGAGATCTACTGGTCCGGCCTGGCCCATCATCCGAAGTTGCCGATTCTCTACGCTGCCAACCGCCACACCAAGGCCGTACGCGGCCAGGTGGTGGCCTTCGACACCAATACCGGCGAGCGGCTGATGGAGATGCCGACCGAGGTCCATCCCTACGACGTGGTGATCGACCCGACGGGCGCGACCCTTTTCGTCTCCAACTGGGCCAGCGATTCGGTGACCGTTTACGACACGGCGACTGGCAAGGTCAAAGCCACGATCAAGGTCGGCCACAACCCCAATGACATGGTGCTGGCGCGCGATGGGCGGCTGTACGTGGCCTGCTCGAACGAGAACTCCGTATATGTCCTGGACACCAAACAGCTGCGGCCGATCGAGGTCATCTCGACCGCCATGTACAAGATGGCGCCGGTGGGCTCGACGCCGAACGCGCTGGCGCTGGACCCGGCGGAAAAGCTCCTTTTTGTGGCCAACGGGGACAACAACAATGTGGCCGTGATCAACATCAGCGAAGAAGAGGTCTCCCACGTTGAGGGCTTCATCCCGACCGCCTGGTATCCGGCGGCGCTGACGGTTTCGCCCGATGGGAAGTCGCTCTACGTGGGCGCGGCGAAGGGGTTGGGCGGGTACTCGAACATCGACGGGCCGACGAGCCCGTTGGCAGTGGCGGGCGCCGGATCGCGGCACGTCGGAGCGTTGCAAAAGGGCTCCGTCAGCGTGATCTCGCTGGCCAACTTGAAGAGCCGGATCAAGGCCTACACGAAAGAGGCGATGGCCAATTGCCCGTACAACGACCAGATGCTGACCAAGGCCAAGCCGCCGGTGAGCGGGCCCACGGTGGTGCCGCAGCAGGTGGGGCAGGGGTCGCCGATCAAGCACGTCATCTACATCATCAAGGAGAACCGGACGTACGACCAAGTGTTCGGGGATATCGCCAAGGGCAACGGTGATCCGCGGCTGACGATCTTCGGCCGGAAGGTGACGCCGAACCAGCACCGGCTGGCGGAGCAGTTCGTGCTGTTCGACAACCTGTACTGTGATGGGGAGGTCTCCGTCGATGGCCATTCGTGGAGCAACTCGGCCTATGCCACCGACTTCAACGAGAAGCGCTGGCCGCCACAGTACGGTGGGATTTCAGCGGCCGTGAACGGCCCGGCGAATACGCCGGCGAGCGGGCACATGTGGGACCTGGCCGCGAAGAAGGGGCTGATCTACCGGAGCTACGGCGAGTACGCGCAGCGCGTGAGCGAAGGCGACCAGATGGACGCCGCGCCAGGCGTGGGCGGACTGGTCGGCCATGTGGCGCCGAAGTACCGCTTGCCGGGCATGCGGGACACCGACAACGTGAAGGCCTTCTTCGAGGAGTTCGACCGCTACGAGGCGGCCTTTGATTCGACGGACGCGACGAAGCGCCTGCCGCACTTTATCGTGATGAGCCTGGGCGAGAACCACACGCAGGGCACGCGGGCCGGGGCGCCGACGCCGTCGGCCGCGGTGGCGAATAACGACTGGGCCGTGGGCCAGTTGGTGGACCGCGTCAGCCATTCGAAGTACTGGCCGGAGACGGCGATCTTCATCATCGAGGATGACGCGCAGAACGGGCCGGACCACGTGGACTCGCGGCGGACGACGGGCCTGGTGATCTCGCCCTATACGAAGCGCGGCGCGGTGGATTCGACGCTGTACACGACGTCGTCGATGGTGCGGACGATGGAGCTGTTGCTGGGGTTGCCGCCGATGACGCAGTACGACGCGGCGGCGACGCCGATGTATGCGGCCTTCATGGATAAGGCGGACCTGAGCGGCTACACGCATGTGGGGCCGGAGGTGGACGTGAACGCCAAGAACACGGCGCTGGCGTGGGGCGCCAAGGAGTCCGGCCTGATGGACTTCAGCGACTACGACCGGGCGCCGGAGTTTGCGTTGAACGAGATCATCTGGAAGTCGGTGCGCGGGGCGCGGTCGGCCATGCCGTTGCCTGTGCGACACTTTCATTTCCGCTACTGATCATGACCGTTGTTCCAATCCGCCGGCACTACTGGCTGCGCTTTTATGGGGTTCTGCTCACGGGCATTGCGTTGGTGACGGGAGGCGTGGCGTGGGTGGTGGTGTCGGCGCCGGCGGTGCCGGATTTGGCGGTGGTGGTGGGCGCGGGGATGCTGGCGGTGGGCGTTGCCCTGGGCGCGGCGCCGGCGGCGGCGATGTGGGAGCGGATGGCGGCACGGCGGGGCCCATTTGTGGAGTGGGACGAGACGCGGATTGCGGGCCCGGGTGGGTGGTCGATCGACCTGGGGCAGGAGTACCGGATGTGGATCGGGTTCAACGAGTATGAGGTGCGGACGCCGCGGTTCCGGACGATGGAGATGGCGATGTTCTGCCGGCTGGAACAGGGCACGACCGTGGTGACGCTGTTGGCGACGGAGGGGACGGAGGCCGCGCGGGCGATGGGGCTGGAGCAGTGCGTGTTGCCGGACGAACGGAAGCCGGAGATTGTGGTTTGGTCGGTGGATTTGCTGCCGATTATCCGGCAGGTGCAGAAGCGGTGAGGGCGTGGCGGGGCAGGCCGAACATGCTGGGGCACTGGAGATGGACAGGGTTGGCGACCGGGGGCCTGCGGGGAGAGTGATTCGCGAGGACTTGTTGGCAACTATCCGGCAGGTGCAGAAGGCCTTCGTCCTTTCGGGGAAGACGGCGTCGTAGCGGCTGATGGCGGTGTGCGGGGTGAGGCCATAGACGAGGCGCATGCGCGCCAGGCCGGCAGGGATGTTGGCCTGGACGGTTGAGTCGGCGCGGGCCTCGGAGTCGGGGGTGAGGCCGCGGTAGAAAGAGAGTCAGGCGGACGGCATTTCTTTTGTCGTAAGGGGTTGCGATGCGCGCGCTGTTGTGATGGAATCGCGCGGTATGCAAATTGGACGCAGAGCAGCTTTTCGCCATTTGGCCGGTATGTTTGGAGCGGCGCCGTTCGCGGCGCTGGCACAGGAAGCCAACGTCATGGACCCGGTGAATGTCTTCGACTTCGCGGCATTGGCGAAGAAGAAACTGGACCCGGTGGCGTGGGATTATCTGGAAGGCGGCTCGGAGGACGAGCAGACCCTCCACGACAATCGGGCGGGGTTTAAGAACATCATCATCCGGCCGCGGATGCTGGTGGATACACACAAGATCGACACGTCGCTGAACCTGTTCGGGATGAATCTGCCGTACCCGATTCTGTTCGATCCGGCGGGCGGGAAGAACTGCTTCTTCATGGGCGGGGAGTTGGAAGTTTCGCGGGCCGCCGGGAAATCGAAGACGCTGCATATTACCAATGGCGGGATTGAGAAGACGTTGGAAGAGGGCTCGGCGGCGGAGAACTGGTGGCAGTTGACGACGGGCGGAATCCTGACCAACAAGCAGCAGACGCGCTCGTTCGTGCGGAAGATTGAGGCGCAGGGTTGCAAGGGGATCTGCTTCACGGTGGACATCATGCACGTCTCGCAACGGGAGCGGGAGATCCATAACAAGATCGAGCGGTCGTGGTGCGAGACGGGGTTGCCGAAGCGCGATGCGCAGGGGCGGCTGCCGGAGGCGAAGACGGCGTGGAAGGCGGGGATCCTGCCTTCGAAGAGTTCGCCGTTGCCGACGTGGGAGACGCTGCAGGACCTGTGTGCGGCGACGTCGCTGCCTGTTGTGGTGAAGGGCATTATGACGGCCGAGGACGGGGACCGGTGCGTGAAGTACGGGGCGAAGGCTTGTATCGTCTCCAACCACGGAGCGCGGCAGCAGGACAGCGTGGGCGGGACGATTGAGGCTCTGCCCGAGGTGGTGAAGGCGGTGAACGGGCGGATCCCGGTGTTGATGGACGGCGGCATCCGGCGCGGGACCGATGTGCTGAAGGCGCTGGCCTTGGGGGCGACGGCGGTGTGTATTGCGCGGCCGTATCTGTATGGGATGGCGTGTTTCGGGCAGGCCGGCGTGGAGCGGGTGATTCATCTTCTGCATACCGAACTGGCGCTGAATATGGGGATGGCCGGGGTGCCGAATTTGAAGTCGATCGATAAGAGTCTGGTGAGGATCCGGGGATGAGGCGGCGGGCGTTTCTGGCTGCGGCTTCGTTAGCGGCGTACGGGGGCGTGCCGACGCGGGCGGCGAAGGTGGTGCGGCTGTTCAAGACGCCGGACGGGTTCCCGAACGCGATGGAGGCGTCGGCGGAGGGCGTTTGGGTGGGGGAGCAGACGACCGATATCGCGTATTTGCTGGACTGGAAGACGGGGAAGGTGAAGCGGAAGATTGCCACCGAGTCGTCGAACACGAGCGGGATGGCCTTTGGCGGGGGCTTCCTGTGGATGGCGGCGAACGGGTTCGCGTTGGGGCGGAGCAAGAAGTCGACGGATCATCCGACGGGGGCGATTTTGAAGGTCGACCCGAAGACGGGGAATACGGTGGCGGAGTGGCCGATTCCGAATGGCGGGGGCGGGGTGCATGGGCTGGAGTATGTCGACGGGCATTTGTGGATGGCGTCGCACCGGTTCACGCGGTTGGCGAAGGTGGATGTGCGGGATGGGAAGTTTCAGCCGGTGCACGATATTCCGGTGACGCTGGGGCGGTCGCACGGGTTGGCGTGGGTGGCGCCGAATGCGTTGTGGTGCATGTTTTCGAGTGACCGGGTGATTCAGAAATTGGATGCTACAGATGGGCGGATCCTTGAGGTGATTACGTTGGGTAAAGACGACCCGGACCCGCATGGGATGTGCATTCACAAGGGTCATTTGTACTATTGCGATGCCGGGATTGCGCCGCCGGGGGTGCCGAATGACAGCCCGGCGGCGGGGTATGTTTGCCGGATTGATTAGGGGGGCGCTTCGTTCGCACCCTGGACTACCCGGAGGATGGACACACTTCGGGTAGTCGAGCGGAGAAGGGAGTATTCGGTTGTCATAGATCGTGTGTCCTTGGGCGCGATGGGTGGGCCAAGACGCTTGGGACGGGTTC
>CANIFK010000290.1 GCA_947466555.1 Acidobacteriota bacterium
GTTCGACGCCGTCACCGTCAAACTCGCCTGCCGGCACCCCGCCTCCCGCAAGCTCCGCAACGAACGCCCCAATATCTCCCGCCCAATCCCCTCGCCCCGGCTCGTCGCCGCCACGCAAATCTGCGTAATGTGCCCCGCCTCCGGCCCCACCATGCTCGCCAACGACACCGCGCACATCCGCCCCGTATCGCGCCGCCATGCCAGCCACGACCCCGGCCCGTAAAACGACCCGCACCCCGGATATTGCACAATGTTGTGCAGAAACCGCCGCGCCCCCGCCACCGACCGGTACTGGTCGTTGATGTGCCCGTCAATATGCCCCTCGTAGGCATTCGCAATCAACGCCGCCGCGTCTTCCTGATACCGGTCGTTCCACCCGTCGATATCCAACACCCGTGACACATCTCCCACCGGCCACTGGTGCGGCGCCCGCAAATCGCAAACCATAAAGCACCGCTCAAACAGCCGCAGCGCCTCCGGATGCACCGGCGCAGACGGCCGCGGATGCGTCAACAAAATCACCTGCGTCTCAATCCGCCGCACCCCCGCCGTCCGGTACAACGATTCCACCGTCGCGTTCAGCAACAGGTCCTCCATCGCCGCCGACGCAAACTCCCGCATCACGTACAAATCGCCAATCAGCCCCTTGTCCTCATCGGTCACCGTGTAGGTGTATCCAATGACGCGCCCCCCACACACCAGCGCCCGCCCGTTCAGCGACTGCATATCGGCGAACCGCTTCACCAGCGACGCCGACGAGGCGAAGTCCCACGCCAACGTCTCCCGCCAAACCCGCACTTCCTCGTCCAATACCGCGTCCAACGACCCCGCCGCAATGCGGCGCAAGTCCACAACCTCAGCAACGGGCGATTCGGGCCGGGCCGCCATATTCAAGCCCAAGTATATAAGGGTTTCGACTCACTCCGCCCGCAACGCCTCCACCGGGTCCACCCGCGCCACCCGCCTCGCCGGCACATAACTCGCCACCGCCGTCGCGCCCAAAAGCCCCACCGCCACCACCCCATACGTCAACGGGTCCACCGGGCTCACCGCGAACAAAATCGATCCCATCAGCCGCGACAACCCCGCCGCCACCGCCAAGCCCACCGCCGCCCCCAGCCCTCCCCAGAACAACCCATGCCGCACAAACAGCAACTGCAGCGCCCCCTGCTGCGCCCCCAGCGCCAGCCGGATCCCGATCTCCCGCGTCCGCTGCGCCACCGTGTACGAAATGACGGCGTAGATCCCAATCGCCGCCAGCAATAGCGCCATCGCGCCGCTAATCCCCAATAGCGTCATCGTAAACGCCGTCCGCGCCATCGACTTCTTATACACCTCCCCCATCGTCCGCATCTCCGTCACCGGCACCCCTTCCTTCACCTCCCACACCGCCCGCCGCAACTCGCCCGTAAACGCCTCCGTCCCCGCCCGCCCGCTCCGCACCAGCAGCGTCACCGAATTCGAACTCCGCAACGGCCAGTAGATCGTCGTCGCCGCCTTTTTCTCCACTCCCTCGTGCCGCACATCCCCCACCACGCCCACAATCTCGTTCCACGGGTCGTTCACGTTCGTCCGGATCTGCTTGCCCACCGCCGCCTGCGCCGAGCCCCAATACTCCCGCGCGAAATTCTCACTCACAACAGCCACCTGCCGCTTTTCCTGTATCTCGGTCCAGCTAAACTCCCGCCCCGCCAGCAGCGCCGTCCCCATCGCCCGGAACGTCCCCGGCGCCGTCGTCACAAACCGCCGCAACGGCGGAATCTGGTCCGGCGCATAGGTCTTATCGCTTGCCATAATCGGATCGTTCGACCCGGAATTCGTCATCGGCAACCCCACAATCAGGCTCGCCGCCGTCACCCCCGGAATCGTCGCAATCCGCTCCACCATCCGCTGCTCCACCCGCCGCAACTCGTCGTCCTTCTGGTCCTTCGTCCGCGGGATCGTCACCCGCAGCGTCTGCAAGCTGTCCGGCTCGGTAAACCCCGGCTGCACCGCCCGCATCGATTGGAACGTCCGCAGCATCAACCCAGCCCCCACCAGCAACACCAGCGCCAGCGCCACCTGCGCCACCGTCAGCAGGTTCCGCGTCAGGTTCCTCTCCCGTCCCGCGCTCGCGTTCCGCCCCCCGCCCCGCAGCGCCGCCGCCACACCCACACCGCTATGCTTCCACACCGGAATCGCCCCAAAGGCCAACCCCGCCAACACCGAAACCACCAGCGTAAACAACATCGCCGTCCCGTCCACGCTAACAAGCTCCAACCGCGGCAACCGCCCAGGCGTCATCCGCACCACCAACTGCAGCACCGCCTCGGCAAAGAGAATTCCCACCGCCCCGCCCGCCAGCGCCAGCGTCAGACTCTCCAACCAAAGTTCCCGCGCAATTCGTCCCCGGCTCGCCCCCAGCGCCGCGCGCACCGCCAACTCCTGCGCCCGTCCCTCGGCCCGCACCAGCAGCAGGTTCGCCACATTCGCGCACGCAATCAGCAGCACGATGCCAATCGTCGCCATCACCACCCACAAGCTGTTCCCCGTGTCACCCAGCAGGTCCTCCCGCAACGGCTTCACATTCGGCGCCAGCCGCGCATCCCGCATCATCTGCAGGCTGAACCCCGGCGGGGGAGGGAAGTGGCCCATCTCCACGCCAATCATCCGCGCCACATCCGCGTTCGCCGCCTCCACCGTCACCCCCGGCTTCAGCCGCGCAATCGCCTGAAAGTTGTACCCCGCCAGCCGTACCTTCGCCCGGTCAAACTGCATCGGCGTCACCACGTCGCTCCGCTGGTCCATGAACCAGAAATCCTTCGGCAGAATCCCAATCACCTCCCGAGCCGTCCCGTCCACCTGGATCCGCCGCCCGATCACCTTCATATCGCCGCCAAACCGCCGCTGCCAGTAGCCGTAGCCCAGCATTACCACTTCCGGCTCGCCATTCACGTTGTCTTTTTCCGTGAACTCCCGCCCCGCCAGCGGGCGCACCCCCAGCATCGGCAGTATCCGGAACGTCATCGCCACGCCATCCACCCGTTCCGGCTCGCCCCCCTCGGTCACCGTGACCGATCGACCCGACCACATCCCCACATCGGCAAACGTCCGCGACTCCTCCCGGTACGTCACATAATCGGCCACCGACGTGTTCAGGTCTTTGATATTCACGCCCGGCGCCGTCTGCCAAACGCCCACCAGCCGCTCCGGCTCCGCATAGGGCAGCGGCTTCAGCAGCACGCCGTCAATCACGCTAAAAATCGCGGTATTCGCCCCAATCCCCAGCGCCAGTGTGACGACGGTCGCCAGAGTAAAAAGAGGAGTCCGCCCCAGCCGGCGCAGCGTGAATTGGAGATCGCGAAAAAGTTCAAACACACAACTACTACGAATGTTTCCGCCAATGGTTCCGCCCAATCGTGACAATCTTCCCCGCCATCCGCGCCTGAACCAGCTCGGCCACTGAAGCGTTCAGATCTTTCTGAGGGGATCTAAAGATCTGGGAAGCCGGACCCGATGGATGGCGATGAGCGAGTTTTCCTGGCGAAGGTTGGGCCGGCAAGCGCTGGGATTCGTGTCGATGTGGGCGATCTTTTGGGGATTGGGGTGGTTCTCGCCGGGGTTGGGGTGTTTTGTTGCCTTCGTGATTAGTTTTTCAATGCGGGGCGCGGATTTGGCAACGAGGCCATTGCGGGAGTACAAGGCAACGCAGGATGCCGCATTTGCGGCCATGCGGGAAAAGGTCTGGATTGTGGCGGAGGCGCGAAGCCGCGAGGGCTTGGAACTGGCGCAGGCTCTGCGGACGCACCGAAGCGAGGCGATGTATGCCATGGGCATCAATTTGTGTCAGGCCCTGGTGGCGCAGCGCCGGTTCAGCGAGGCGGAGGCGGAGGCGCGGCGAGTGATTTCGCTCGTACCGGAGGCTGGGACCGAAACCGAGAAGGGTGGATTGGCAGTGCTGTCGATTATGCTGGCCGATGTGCTGTTGACGCTGAGCCGTACGGCGGATGCGGAAGAATGGGCCAAGCGCGCCGACGCAACGGCACCGGCTTCGAATCCGACTTTCTCGATACTGCGAACGCTCTTTCAATCTGAACTTCATAGGCGGAAGGGTGAGTATCGGCAGGCCGTCGCGTGTGCGGCGGAGTGGGAGCGTCTCTGCGAGGCATCGCCCGCGTTTCGGCCACAGTCGGCGCATGCCGCGCTCTTGCGCGCGAACTATTTGTCGGAGGCATTTCGGCCGGACCTCGGATTGGCGATTGCGGACGGGCTCGCGGAAACCGGCTTTGCGCTGTCGCCGAAGACGGGTTCGTTGGGTTGCCTGCTGATGAAACTGGATAGGCTCGCGGAGGCCGAGCGGATGTTTCGGGAAGAGCTGGCCACGAAAACCAAGTGGGTCGCGCCTTCCGATCCTCGAATGGCGATTCCTCTTATCAATCTGACAATCGTGCTCGCGCGGCAGGGGCAGGCGGAGGAGGCGACCGCCATTCTGCGGCGGGCAGAGGCATTCGAGCAGGAATTGACCGGAGAAGAAGTATCGGCGCTCTTCTACGGAAGGGGATTGACCTTCGCGTCTCTGGGGGACTTGGCGGCGGCCGAACGCGCGCTACGGGATTCGATTTCCCGTGATGAGGATTGGACAAGGAAAGGGCATCCAATGACGGCGGATGGACTTTCGGCGCTGGCGGCGGTGGTGGGCGCGTTGGGGCGTGCCGATGAGGCCGGCGAGTTGCTGGAGCGCGTGGCGGTTATGCGACGGGAGTATGCCGATGTGGCGTAACTGGGCAGGAGTCGCGGCGGCGGTGTTCCTTTTGGCGGTGGAAACACCCGTGATTGTTCGATGTATTGAAATGCAATGGAAGAGGGAATCGCGGCTGGCTCCTCCCTTTCAGGTCAAGATATTTGAACCGGTCATTGCGAGCTGGGAGCCGAAAGGAGTTGGGCTGTACTGGTCCGATCGGGTTTTGGAAATCGAGGGCCATCCAGTACGGAACCGTGCCGATATTGAGGACGGGTTGCGGGATGCAATGGCTCCTGGCGGCCGTGTCCGGTTGCGGGTCCGGCATTATCCGGAAGACAGCGAGCCATGGGACGAGGAAGCTTGGGGATACTTCCCGGCTGCCGGCGAAGGGAATCTCGCGAAGTTTCCGCAGCTATGGTCGACGGCGGTATTCAGCGCCGTTGTGTGGCCTTCGATTTGTTTGCTGTTGGGCGCGGCCGTGCTGGCTTCAAACGGGCGGAGTCCGCGCGCCTGGCTGGCGGGGATGACGCTGGCAGGGATTGGCCATTTTCATTGGATGGTTGTGACTCCGTATTCTTGGGGCGAACCCTGGAGAACCGTCATGGTGATCTTTGACGCGGCGGTTTCTGGAGCCGGCCCGGTGGGGTTGTTTGCGATGATGTGCTTCTGGCCGGTTCCGATTCTTCGGGAGCGAGGCGAGGCGGTGGCAAGATGGTTGTGGGCAGTCGGGGGCGGTTGGGTAGTTTTGCGGGTTCTCGTTCGGTTGGCGGAGTTGACCGATTACAGATTACTGGCGCCATGGACTTGGTTGGATGGGGTGATGGGGTCGGGGACGTATGCGTTGGTGATGATTGCTGGCGTTGGGCTGGCGATTCGGTGGGGATTTGGCGGCGGGCGGGGCCTCACCGTTAGCGAGTTGGGGCGCCTGAAGGGATTGCAGCGCGGAGTTTGGAGCTTCTTGGGCGGATTGGGCGTTCTGACGGTCTTCGTGCCGTGGCTGACCGGAGACCTGATGGGCGTGCTGACGATGCAACCGCTGGTGTGGATCTGCTATCTGGCCAGCCTTGGTGTGCCACTTTCAATGGCGTGGGTTGGCGCGCAGAAGGAACTGACGGTGGACGAACTGGATCTGAAGCCGCCGGAGTTTTCCGATGCAGCCGGGCTGTTGGCGTGGGTTCGCCTCATCGCCAACGAGAAACTCGGAGTAGAAGTGCTGGCGCTCTATGGGCCCGTCGCTGGGGAGTTGCGCGTGCTGGCGGCGGCGGTGAGGGGACACGATTGGAAACCCTTGCGTGCCGGAGAGGCGCCGCCGGACGGGATCCTTCACTGGGAGGCATTCGCCGAGGGGACCGGTTACCTATGTGCGGCGCCGGGATTGACGCCTTGGGAGGGATCCCAGCGGGATGGGCTGCGCCGGCTGGCGGCGGCGGTTTCTCAGAAGCTCGAAACCCACCCCACCGCCGCAGCGATCTCCCAATCGTGACAATCTTCTCCCGCCATCCGCGCCTGAACCAGTAACGGACCCACCATGATCAACTTCTTCTACGCCGCCATCGCCATCAACGCCTTGTTCTTCGTCGTGCTCTACGCCGTCAACACCACGCGCGCCCTGAGCGACTTCCACCGTGAAGCCAACTGGCTCCTGGCCCTGCTCGCCGCCTGGGTTCTGGGCTCACTGCTGTTCCACCGCATCGGCTGGAATTGGCTCGCCGCCGCAATGGCCTGGTTCACGGCGATTATCCTCCCCGCCGCCGCCCTCGCCTGCGCGGCCTTCTTCATCTTCATCATCGGAGCCTACCAGCGCTCCGGCGGCCCCCTCCGCTAGAGAGCGAGGAAGCACAAAAAGGGGCGAAACAAGGAATGGAGCGCCACGAAAAGGGGAATCCCCCCAGTCCGGCCCACCTTCCGGTGCCTGGCACCGGGCCCGTCCGCCGCAACCTCCCCGACCGAAACTCTCTCCCCGTGTGCCAGGCAGTGCGCCGGTATAAACCGGCATGTAGTAAGGAATGAAAGAGTCCAACAAGAAAGGAGTAGCGCCCCATCTTGGCCTCGAGTTTTGCGGGTGTCGTCGCGAGGCGGCAGTCGAAGCGTAAACAGA
>CANIFK010000291.1 GCA_947466555.1 Acidobacteriota bacterium
ATCGTATTGGCCTGGTGGTATATGAAGAAGCACGGGCTGCCGTTTTTGGAGACGGCCGATCTGCTGGCGCCGGGGATTGCGATTGGGCATGGGATTGGGCGGATCGGGTGTTTTGCGGCGGGGTGTTGTTGGGGCGGGGTATGCGACCGGCCTTGGGCGGTGGTGTTCCGGAGCCGGGACGCGGCGGATTTGACGGGCGTGCCGCTGGGAATTCCGCTGCATCCGACGCAGTTGTATGAGGCCTTTGCGGAGTTTGTGATCTTTGGATTGCTGTGGCAGCGGGCAGGTTGGAAGCTGGGGCCGGGGGCGCAGATTGGGTTCTATCTGGTGACGTATTCGCTGGTGCGATTTGGGGTGGAGTTTGTGCGGAGCCACGCGCAGGGGCTGGTGGCGGGCTTGTCACTGACACAGTGGATGAGCCTGGGGTTTGTGGTTTTGGGGGCGTGGTACTGGCACCAGAGCCGGGGACGGAATACGCCCATTGTGGAGCAGCAGGGATAAACACGAATAGCGGCCGGAATGAGGGGTGCCGCTGATTGGTGAATGGGATTGTGTTGGGCAGAATGAGGGAGGAGTAGGAGCACCTCCGCATTTTGCACAATCGTCCGGTATCGGTGGAGCGCAAGAGACGCCAGCGGGGCAATCAACTGCTGGAAGTGGCGCTTGTTTTTCTGCCGTTGTTGGCGCTGTTGCTGGCGCTGATCGATTTTTCGTTGGCGCTGTTTCTGCGGGCGACGATGCAGAATGCGGTGCGCGAAGGGGTGCGGTACGCGGTGACGTATCAGACATCGGGCGGGATGTGCCAGGACGCGTCGATCAAGGCGGTGGTGAAGGCATCGTCGGTGGGATTTTTGGCGGACTCCTCGCACGATTCCAAGATCAAAGTGCGTTACTACGCGCCGACGAACCTGAATACCGAGGTGACCGGGGCGGGCAGCAACGCGCCGGGAAACGTGGTGGAGATCGGCGTGGAGGGGTTCACGTGGAGCTGGATTGCGCCGTTGTGGCGAACGGCATCGCCGTTTAACGTGAACGTCTATGCGGCGGACCGGATGGAAGGATTGCCGGGAGGAACATCGGCGCCTTGCCGATAAGAAAGCTATGACGACGCGCAGAAACACAACCCGGCAACGCCAACGCGGCAACACGGTGATTGAGTTCGCGCTGGTGATCTCGTTTCTGGCGCTGCTGTTGATGGGCACATTTTCGATCGGCATGACGTTGACCAAGAGCGTGCAGGCGGGCGTGGTGGCGCGCGATGCCGGGGCGATGTTCATGCGCTACGTGGATTTTTCGATTTCGGGCAACAAAGATCTGCTGGTGCGGCTGGCGAACGGGATGAACATGACGACCAGCGGGGGGAACGGAATCGTGATCATGACGCAGATCCAGATGATCGGGGCGACGGAATGCGCGACGGGCGGATTGGCGACTGGATCGTGCCCGAACTATAACCGGCCGGTGGTGATCAAGCGGATGACGGTGGGGAATACCTCGCTCTATACGACGACGTTCGGCAACCCGACGCCATCGCTGATTCAGAGCGATGGAACGATCACCGTGGCGAACTATCTGAACGATACAAGTGTGCGGGCCGATGCATTTACGGCGGTGATGACGCTGAACGCGGGAGAGTATGCCTACGTGTCGGAGGCGTATTTCAAGACTCCGGAAATCGACATGCCAGGATTTCGAGATAACACCTATGTCTATCAACGGAACATCTTCTAGCCCCGGCGTACGGCGGCGGCGCGAGGCGCGCGAGGGCGGGATGGCGGTGATGCTGACCGCGCTGATGCTGCTGTTTACGATCCCGACGATGGGATTGGCGATCGATGCCGGGCTGCTGTACGTGATTCGCGGCCGGCTGACGGCGGCCTGCGACGCGGCGTCACTGGCGACGGCGCGCAACTTGAATCTGGGACAGACGCTAAGTGAACAGACGGCGGCGGCAACCGTACGCGGCAACGCGTTTTTCAGCGCGAACTTTCCGACGAGCTACCTGGGTACGACCGGCACATCACAGTCAATTGCCGTGGCGCAGACCAACATGAGTACGCTAACGGTGACGACGACGGCAACGACGAACGCGCCTCTTTACTTTATGCGGCTGTTGGGCGGCACGACGGCCGTGGCCGGCGCGATTGGCAAAGCCTCCCGGCGTGACGTGAACCTGATGCTGGTGCTGGATCGTTCCGGATCGATGGTCGGAACACCCTGCAGCGATATGATCACCGCTTCCAAGACGTTTGTGAATATGTTCGTCAACGGCCGGGACACGTTGGGGCTAGTAACATTTGGGTCCTCTGTTTATCTGGCGTATCCGCCGTCGAACAACTTCCGCACGACGGGGTCACTGCTGACAAGCGCGATAGACCTCATTGCCTGTTCGGGTGGCACGAACACTTCGGATTCCTATATGGCGGCCTACAACCAGTTGGTGACGATCAACGAGCCGCTCGCGCTCAACATGATCGTGTTCTTCACCGATGGGTATCCGACGGCGTTCACGGCGAATTTCCCGGTGAAGACGGTTTCCGACACCCGGTATGGCGCCAGCGGGTTGAGTTGTGGCACCGGCAGCCAGTGCACGATTCCGAAGAGTACCTGCGTGGATGACAACGGCCGTAGTTCCTCCAGCGGTAGTTGGGGGGTGTTTGCGGGGAAGACCGGGGCAATTGCGGCCGCCAGCCCTGCCAGCGCCACCACCGGTTACACGCTGGGGCTGATGACTCGTACCGCCACCAGTTCGAGCTCCGGCGATGTGATGGCCAGCGCCAGCGTACTGAACGGATGCGCGATGGCGAGTTCGTGGACCTATTTGCGCCAGGATCTGGCGTATGTGCCGGATACCGATATCAACGGCCTGGCGACGGCGGGATACCAATCCGTCGCCACCTATCCGGGCACCAATCCGTCGTATAACGGCAGGAAACGGATCGACACCCCCATCAACATTCAGAACATCTCGATGAATCTGGCCGACAATGCGGCGGCGGCGGCACGCGCCAATACGACGCTCAATGTGATCACCTACACCATCGGACTCGGCGGCAACGGAGGCGTGGATGACGTCCTGCTGAAACGGATGGCGAACGACCCGCTCTCCAACATTTACAACAACACCAAACCGGACGGGCTGTACGTATATGCCCCCAACTCGGCCCAGTTGAATAGCGCGTTCGCGCGCATCGCGGGCGAGATCCTTCGGCTGGCCCAGTAGTCGAACGCGAGACACGGAAACCCCGCGCCCCCACCGGCGCGGGGTTTCCGTGTTCATGGGCCCGGATTCCCAGAACATTTTCACCAAGAAATGTTTTGGTATAGTGTTGATATCCGTGCGTCCCGCGTTCGCACGTCTTGGAGGAATTATGCAGAGATCCGTCCTTTTCTCGTTTTGTTTTGCCGGCCTGATACTTGCTCCGGCCGCGCACGCGCAGACGCAAATGGCGTGCACGGCGAGTGCGCCGGCGCCAACAATCATGCGGTCCACTGGTTTGACAGAACTGGGCGGCGACCTCATTCTGACGTGCCGTGGGGGTACACCGGTCACAACCGGCGCGTTCCCGTTGGTGAGCATCAGCATGTTTTTCAATGCAGCCGTTACAAGCCGGGTTGTGGTTCCAGCAGTCGGCGCGGCGCCCGCGTTGACGGAGGCCGTACTGATCGTAGACACGCCGGCGACGGCCGACCAGAAACCTTGCCTCACGGCGACGGCTTGCAACAACACCGACAATGTGTTCCAGGGCCGGTACGACTCGTTTAACTCCCTATCGTGGGTGAACATACCGGTTAATCCGCCGGGGCCGAACGCAGACCGAATCCTGCGCATCCGGAACATCCGGATGAACGCGACTAGCATCCCTTCCGGGGGAGGGCCCGCATTGGCGTTCGTGTCGATCTCTGGGCCGCAGGTTAGCAGCACGCTCGTCAATCCACAGCAGACGCTGGGAACCGTACGGACGGGGGTGGCTTACGAAATCCGCACGGCGACGGACACTGTGCTGAGCGGGCCGCTGTCATTGACGGCTTGCAACGCCTATAACGTCGACCTGGCGAGTAACGTCGCAGCCGCGGCCTACAATACTTCGGGCGGCAGAACGATGATCGTTAAATTTACGGAAGGGTTTCCCAACGCGTTCAAGCGTAGAAATCTGAGCACGACGTCGACGGAGCCACAGGCTACCGCCTCGCAGGACAACCCGACGGCTTATTACAACACGGAGACCGGGTATACCAACTCGACCTTCCCTGCGGTGAACGGCTGGAATCGGGTCGGTGTCGCCGATACCGGCACGATCCTCCGAGCCGTGTTTACGAACATTCCAGCGGGGGCCCGTGTGTACGTCGGCAGCCGCGAATTAGCGACGGGAAGCACGGTGGACGGATCCGGACTACCGACGACAAAAGCGCGTCTGACGGCGTCCCCCGGCGCGCCCTTTATTCCGCTGGCCGCCGACAACCAGATCGACGGAGGGTTGAAACTGGTGCCGCCGAGTGGAGAAGTCTCATGGGAAGTGCTGGAGACGGACGTTAACAGTGGGGAATCGGTAGCTTTCGCGGTAGTAATCGCCTACGGCAACAATCCGCAACCGGCGGCCAACACGATTACCACGTCGGGCGGTTTTGGTCCGCAAAGCACCTCGGTAACGGGAACCTCGGTGGATTCCATACCTCGTCACCTTGGCCTGACTGGCCCCATCCCGATGGTCTCCCTGAACGCATGTCGCACGACGCTGCTGTTCCAGTTCATTACCAACCAGGCCGGATTCGATACCGGGATCGCGGTTAGCAACACCTCTCGCGACACGTTGACGACATCGCCACAGACGGGGCGGTGTACGGCGACGTTCTTCCCAACGCCATTCAACCCGACTACGCAGGCCCAGTTCCCGGCACTCTCGTCGCCGACACTGGCCGGTGGCGAGCAGTGGACATTCACCTTGTCCGGTGCGCGCGCCGGGTTCCAGGGCTACATGATGGTGGGCTGCGACTTCCAGTTCGCACACGGCTACGCCTTCATCAGCGACTTTGGGAGCAAGAACCTGGCGCAGGGCTACCAGGCGCTGGTGATTCCGGACCGCGTGCGGCTGGCCGACCCGATGACGACGTCCACCGCCGGCAGCGGCGAACAGCTGATTCACTAAGCATCGGCGAAGGCAATTCCAGGCGACAGCCGGGAATATGGGCTCAAAAGGTCCCATATTCCCGGCTGTTTCATTTGGAGCACGATTGTTAACTTCGCGCGACCGGAATGCGGGGCCGATTCTGGGCCTTTCAGTAGTGTTAGAGTAGGAGCACGAATTCCGGGGACGGACACTGATGCGACCACTTTTAGCGCTTTGTTTCTTGGGTTGTGGACTGATGATGCCGGGGCAGGAGATCGCCGCCCGCGCCCGCCAATTGGAAGAAAAAGGGCAGGCCGGAGCGGCCCGTTCGTTGCTAATGGCGGCGGCAAAAGAGGCGCCGAACGACGCGCTGACGCTGACGATTGTGGCGGAGTTTCTGGATCGCCACGGCGACCCGGCGGCACGTGGCACCTACGAGAAACTGGTGGCGGCGCTGGAGAAGAGCGGGTCGGCGGAACGGGCGAAATACGCCCGGCGCCTGGTGGCGCTGGACCTGCTGGCCGGTGACACGGCGGCGGCACAGAAGCACGCTTCCGCTCTGGGACAGAAGACGATTCCGACGCCGAAGGGCGAGTTGGGCGCTGAGTACGGCATCATTGAAATCCCTGGACCGATCCGGTCCTTTTCGCGCATGGCGGCGCTGAGCCCGGACCTGCCGCGGGAAGAGATTTTGGGCGCGTTGGCACGCAACGTGGTGACCAATGGCTATCAGGCGGCCAACAGCAACGAGGGTCTGGAACCCACCGAATATCTGAAGCTGGTGGTGCGCTACCTTTCCCAGGCGCGGGAGTTGAACAAGCTTTCGGGCGAGGCGAAGAAGATTCGCGTGGAACAGTGCGAATCGCCTGTGACCGCCGACTTGTTGCGCGCGCTGGGCTACCGGATGCGCGGCGGCTGCGGCGCCGAAGTGGTGCTGGAAACCGTTAACGCATCGCGCGCGTTTTTGACGATCGACTCCGGATTTCCGCTGGCGGAACTGGAACAGGCGCTGCGCGCCAACCGGCCTTTTGAATACGACTACAAGCCGACCCAGGTGCCGGTGCTCTACGGGCCGGAATACTGGCTGGGCGGGACGAAGGAAAAGCAACAGGGCGAGTTTATTGATCAGTATCTGAGCGATCCGCAGTTGTGCCGGTTGTACCTGGGCATGTCGAAGCTGGACCGCGAAGTGGCCTCCAAACTGAAGGCGAGTGTGCAGGTGATGCGCCTGAAGGCGTTCAGCCACGTGCTGGATTTCTTCGGCGGGATGTACACGATTCGCGACGGCCGGGCGATTGTCCCGGGCGGAGCGAAGGCGGAGCCGATTTGGGCGGAATTGGCAGGCGCGTCGCCGGCCGATCCGGCCGCGTTCTTCGACAAGTTGAACTCCAAAGACGATGGGTGGCTGGCGAGCTACTATGACTCACTGATGCGCGTGAGCGGTCCGGCGCAGGATTACCTGACGCAGGGCGGGCGGCTGAAGCGGTTCTACGGCGCGGTGACCGGCAAGGTGACCAGCCCCGGCCCGGCGCGGCCGGTGTTCCGCGCGAACACCGACCTGCTGTTGCTGACCACGCGGCTGCGTTTCGACGAAAGCGGCAAACCCCACATTCCGGGGAACGTCGACATCTGGAAGCAGCTGTTCATCAAGCATCCGCA
>CANIFK010000292.1 GCA_947466555.1 Acidobacteriota bacterium
GCCCCGCTCCATCGGCAACCGCGCCATCCGCCGCCCCTCATCCCCGCCAACAGCCGCCCCCTTATACCCATAATTCCGCGCCGCAAACCCCGGCGACGTAAACGTGAAGTCCGGGTCGATCAAATCGGTCATCGGCAGATTCTTCCCCAGCACCTCCGCAAACAGCCACTCCACCTCCTGCCGCGCCATCGCAATATCGGCGTCAGAAAACTGAAACGCCGGATCCGGCATAATCGACGCCAGCTTCCGCGTCCCCAGCCACTGCCCCGTAAAACTCCGCACCATCGCCGCATCCGCCCGCTTCGGCAACAGTCTCTCGGCTTCCGCCCGCAGCCCCTCGCGCGTCGCCAACCGCCCCGTCCGCGCCGCCGCAGCCAACCCCGCGTCCGGCGGCCCCAACCGCAGAAAATACGAAAGCCTAGTCGCCAGGTCGTAGCCGTCCAACTCGCCCGGCGTCATCTCCCGGTACAAAAAGCGCGGCGAAATCAGAGCCGTCCGCAACAGCAGGTGCATCCCCTCGGCAAAGCTCTTCCCCTGCTCCCAATGCCGCGTCGCCACCTGCAGAAAACTCGTCCGCGTCGCCTCGTCCACCGGCCGCCGGAACGCCCGAGGCAAAAACCGCTCCACCACCCGCCGCGCATACTCCTGCTGCGCGACACTCTCAGGAGCCACCCCAGCCAGCGCCTGCTGAATCTGCTTCCGCTTCTTATCCTTCGGGCCCTCCGCCGGCCGCAGCGGCCCCTCCACCGTCAGGTCATGAATCTGCAACGACGGGCCATAGTCAAAGTACTCGTGCGCCAGCGTATCGTGCAGATTGTTCAACCCGCCAATCGTCCCCATCATCGCCAGCATCCGCCGCGTCCGCTCCGAATCCAGCGTCGCATGCGCCATATCCAGCTTCGGGTCTTCCATCAGCCGGTTGATCAGGTCGTACCCGTTGCGCCCCCGCAGCCGCGCCGGCGAACGCGGCGTCCCATCGGCGTTATAGAGCGCCGCCAAATACGCCGCCAGCAACCGAGGATTCCTAGCAAACCGCTCCCGGAACAGCGCCGGCAACTGCTCGCTCGTATGGTCCAACTCGGCGTCCGGCCACCGCAACAGCGGCGTCTGTCCCTCGTACAGCTCCGCCTCAAACGTAAACGTCTCCGGCGTCTCCGCCGTCACCTGCATCGTGTGCAGCCGGCGGAACGCCCGGATCTTCGACCGGTCGGTCGCCTCAATCTCCCGCGCCCATACCTCGAGCGTCATCGTCTGCCCCGGCCGAGGCTTAAACCGCGACGCCGCCACCGTAATCCGGTACACCCCCGAATCCACAATCTCAACCCGCGCCGGCCAAGTACAACTCCGCATGATATCTTCAGCCCGCGACGCCATGCGCAACACGCCATCCCGCACCGTCGACGCCGAAAAACTCGTCACCAACTCCGACGGCGGCGCCCGCCACACCCGCTTCTGCGCCTGCCGTCCCGGCGGCGGAAACACCGTATCGGCAATCTCCCACGCCGTATTCGTGTAGGCCTCCATCAACGGTGCCGACATCGCCAGCCCCGCCGCCACGTTGTCAAACCCATGCATCTGGTTATCCGGCGGAAACCCCATCGGCAGCCGGAACTTCGGCAAGTCAAACAGCTCCCGGATCGTCGCCTCATACTCGGCCCCATTCAACCGCCGAGGCACCGCCCCGCCCATCGGGGTAAACCGCGCCAGCCGCTCGCCCAAATACGCCGACAGCCCCGCCGCCTCAGCCGCCGCCAGCCGCTGCATCGGCGGCGGTGGCATCCGCTTCTGTTCCACCGCCCGCAGCGCCCGCTCCCATAGCGTTCGCTCCCCCGCCGCCGCCCAATCAATCGCGGGCCGCCCCAGGTCCACCCCGCCCTTCTTCACGGCGCTGGAATGGCACCCCAGGCAGTTCGTCCGAATCGTCTTCGCAACGTCCGGCGGCAACGTCTCCGCCCCCTCCATCACCGCCACCAAACCAAGCAATACCAGGAGTCGCGTCATGGCTAGGAGAAAAACTGATTCATATTCCGCGATGCGTTCGAGAAGGTGCCAACCTCCATACCCAGCCGCTGCATCAGCGTCACATAGAGGTCCCCCAGCAGCGGCCCGCCATTCGCGCTCCGGTCCACCGCGATGTGCCGCCCATGCTGGAATCCGCCACCCGCCACCAGCATCGGCAGGTTCTGATTGCTGTGCCGGCTCGCGTCGCCCATCCCCGTCCCCGCCAGTACAATCGTCGTATCCAACAGCGGCCGGCCGTGGGCGTCTTTCTTCTCCCGCAACTGCCGCAGGAATCCAGCCAATTGCACCATGTGGGAACGTTCCAGCTTGATCAGGTCGCGCACCATCCCCGGGTCATTCCCGTGGTGGGACAGCGCGTGGTAACCGGCCGAAAGCGGCTGCCCGTCAATCGTGAAAACCTGGCCCAGTCCATACAGCCCAAACGTCATCACCCGCGTCGACTCGGTCTGAATCGCCAGCGCCATCAGGTCATACATCACCTGCTCGGCCTCCATCATCAGGTTCGGCGTAATCGGGTCCGTCTCCGGAACTTTGTAATCGGGCTGAGGCACCGGCACATCGATAGAGGCAATCTCCCGCGCCATCCGCCTCTCCACCCCGCGAACCGACTCAAAGTACTCATCCAGCTTCGCCCTATCGGAAGCCGGCAATGCACCCTGTAGCCGTTTCGCATCCCCGACCACATCATCGAGAGCACTCCGCCCACTCGAAAGCACATACCCAACGCGAGCCCGGTCCGCCGACGACAAAAACAGCTTCTTGTAGAGGACACTAGGCCGTTCAATCTCCGGCAGCGGCACGCCCTCTTTGGTGTAGCTCATCTGCCGCCCGTTCGTGTGCTCACTCGCGCCAGCAATCAGGTGCAGAGAAGGAAACCGCGACGACTGCCCAATCCGGTCAGCGATGACCTGATCCAGAGAATAGGAGCCCGGCACTTTGCCGCAGAGGTAATTGTTCCAAGCCTCGTGCCCATTGGGAGCCCGATGATCGAGTCCAGAAAAAATCGTGAAATGCTCCCGATGCGCCCCCAACGGCTCAAGCAAAGGAGGCATCTCATACCCCGCCCCAGTCTGCTTGGGAAAGAACGCAGGAGCATGCCAGCCCAAGTAAGCCCCAACGGAGACAAACGTGCGCGCCCGCCCGTCCACCGGAGCCGCCGATGCGAAAGCTTCCAGAGCCGGCAGAGCCACACAAGAAAGCCCGGCCCGCAAAAACCGGCGACGCGGCAACCGAGGCGGCGAATGGCGAAACGAAGTCTTCATGGGGCATCACTCTCATCCAGAGCCGCTCGGGCGCAGGCGCTCCAGTAAAAGTAGTATATAAGGCGCGACGACCCCTTCACCCGAACCGCCGACCCAAAAAAAGAGCACCGCAAACATGGAAATACCATTCACTCCGGAACAGGAATCACGCCTCACCCAACTCGCCGCGTTTGCCGGAACAGAACCCGCTGACCTAGTCCGGGATGCAGCCCTCCAGCGTCTCGAAGAAGACGAGCAATTCCACGCCGCCGTTCTCGAAGGCAAAGCCCATGCCGACCGTGGCGAGTTCATCGAAGAGGACGAAGTGGACACCCGCTTCGAACAGATGCTCCGATCATAAATACGCATCCATTGACGCCATCGCGTCCACGCCCAAAGCACCGAGATCTGGCGCATATTTCACACCGCGCAGTACCGGCCCCGAAGCAGCATTGACTTGCAACCACACAGCAACAGACACTTGGAATAGCCCAGCACCGCCCACTTGTAGTTCCACAACGTGATGGCCCTCGCAAACCAAAAACTCGCCGCGTCCCTGGCCAGACTCGAACGTCTGCAGAAGAACGGCACCCGCGTGTTTCGATCCACCCAGTTCACCCGCCTCGATCGCGAACGCCTGCTCCAGAATGGGTTCCTCCAGGAAGTCATCCCGGGTTGGCTGATCTCGTCGGCGCCCAATATCCCGGACGGCGACACCACCTCCTGGTACGCGTCCTTTTGGGAGTTCTGTGCGAAGTATTGCGAAAAACGATTCGGTGCCGCATGGTGCGTCTCTCCCGAACAATCGCTCCTTCTGCACGCCGAGCGAACCGCCGTCCCGAGACAAATCGTTGTCCACAGCGCCAAGGGCACCAACAACCGCATCGATCTCCCCTTCGGCACGTCGCTCTACGATCTAAAACAGTCCCAAATGCCGGACCGCCACGAACGCACGATCCGCGACGGGGTCCGCATCTATACCAACGCGGCCGGCCTCCTCCGCGTCTCGGAAACCTACTTCCGCGCGAATCCCATCGAGGCCCGCATCAACCTCGCCACCATCAAAGACGCCTCCGAAGTTCTCGCCGGTCTCCTTGATTCCGGCCGTTCCACGGTAGCCGGCCGCATCGCCGGCGCATTCCGCCACATCCAACAGCCCGGCATCGCCGAAGAAATTCAGAAGACCATGCGGTCGGCCGGTTATGACATCCGCAAGGTCAATCCCTTCGCATCCACCGCGATCACCGGCCCCGCACCGGGGCTGATTTCGCCCATCGTCACGCGCCTCCGCGGACTCTGGGCACTGGCCCGTCCCATCGTCCTTTCCGAGTTCCCCAAACCGCCCGGCCTTCCCCGGAACAAGCGCGCCTACCTGCGCGCCATCGACGATATCTATCATTCCGATGCATACCATTCGCTCTCCATCGAGGGCTACAGCGTCACACCGGAGATTATCGAACGTGTCCGCGCTGGCAATTGGAACCCAGGCAATGACGACGTCGATCGCCGGCACCGGGATGCGCTCGCCGCGCGCGGCTATTGGCAGGCCTTCCAGGTTGTGAAGGCCAACGTGGCGGAGATCGTTGGCGGAGCCCCCGCCGCGGCCCTGGTGCGTGCCAGCCATCGGGATTGGTACCGCGAACTTTTCGCCCCCTGCGCCGTGGCGGGCTTGATCCGCCCATCCGATCTTGCCGGCTATCGCAACAACGCGGTGTATCTTCGCAACTCCCGCCATGTGCCCGTGCGGTTTGAGTCCGTTCGCGACGCGATGCCCGCCTTGTTCGACCTGCTCGAAGAAGAGCCAAGCCCAGCCGTCCGAGCGGTCGCCGGCCACTGGCTCTTCGGCTATATCCATCCCTATCCGGACGGCAACGGCCGCATCGCCAGATTCCTCATGAACACGATGCTCGCCTCCGGCGGCTATCCCTGGACCGTAATCCGCGTCGAAGACCGCACCGCCTACCTCACCGCGCTCGAATCCGCCAGCGTGGAATCAAACCTTCTACCATTCGTCCAGTTCGTCTCCCGTAACATCGGTATCAGTTGAACAACACCCACTGGCGCAGCCAAAATAGGAGCGCAGACGATGGCGGTGGAGATTGTCGCCGCCATGCACAGCGAGAGCAACGACACCTACGGCACGAGATTCGCACGTCTGCACAGAAGCAACCGCGCGCCCCTCTGGCGGGTGCGATTTCCTTCACAATCCCAGTTCCTGATCGTAGGCAACAAGCTCCGCCAGCGCGGCGCGTCGTTCAGCATCGGCGGCGCTTGTAGGAAAAAAGCCCTCCATCGCCACCGTAGAGCAGCCCGCTACCTGCCCATCGTCCCGCAGCCCAGGAATAGACATCTCCTTCCGCACCACCTTCACCCACTCATCGGTGACGCGACGCCTTTCAATCGGAATCCTATCCCGCAACTCATTCCATTTCTTCATTGCCCCCCTCACTCCCGAAACAACAACTGCGCAAACTTACTCAAATACACCTGCCAGTTCGGCCAGCTATGCCCCGCCCCGGACTCATTCCACACATGCCGCACCTTCTTCCCCTCCAACAAATCATGCAGCTTCTTCATCCCCGCAAACGCAAAGTCCTCCCGCCCGCACCCCAGCCACACCAACTTCAACTTCTGATTCAACGCCCCCGAATCCGCCTTCTCCCACTCCGCATGGTTCGCCGAAGCACTAAACGCCCCTAAGTAAGCAAACGAATCCAAGTTATGCAGAGTAATCATCTGCGACTGCGCTGACCCCATCGACAGCCCCGCAATCGCCCGGTGATTCCGGTCCGTCAACACCCGGTACTTACTCTCCACCATCGGTTTCAACGCCGTCATTAACTCCTTCTCAATCGTCCCCTGATCGGTGGGCGACGGCGCCGCCGACGGATTCGCCGCCGTCTTAATCTCCCGCGTCACATGCCCAAACGGCATCACCACAATCATCGGCTTGATCTTCCCCTCGGCCAGCAGATTGTCCATAATCACATTCGTCCGCCCCGTCCACGTCCACGACGCCTCAATCTGCCCGTTCCCGTGCAACAAATACAGCACCGGCAACTTCTGCTTGCCCGTCTCGTACCCCGGCGGCGTATACACATACACCATCCGCTGCTGATTCAAATTCGGCGAGTCATAGAAGTTCACATGCACCGTCCCATGCGGCACCTTCCGCGTGTCGATCGGCGCCTCCTCCAGCCCAGGAATCACAAAAAGACTCGTCGCCCCCCAACGCCGCAACTCCAGGTTCGGATTCGTCGGATCCGGCATCCGCAGCCCCCCATCGATCGCATACCCATACGTATAGAAACCCGGCGGCAACGGCCCGATCGTCAAACTCCAGACACCCGAGTCGCCCTTCTCCAGCGGCAACGGTTTCTTAGTAAACTCCAGTATCCCCGGCGAGCCCATCAACAGCACCTCGCTCGCCTTCGGCGCAAACAGCCGGAACGTCACCCGCCGGTCCCCATGCACCTCTGGCGAC